>CANFIV010000258.1 GCA_947446935.1 Sphingomonadaceae bacterium
CCCGACCCGGGGGTTTCACTGCGGCCGCGTGGCGGGGTGCTTTCGCCGCCCGCACCGTCTCCGGCGGAGTCGGCTGGGGGATCGCCTGCGGGGTCGTCCCCGCTGCCTGATTCCCCGCCAACGCCGGCGCCTCCACCCCAGGGGCTCTTCTTGCCGGCCATAGCCAGACCGATCCGCGACATTCGTCCGCCAAAACTTATCATGGAAGGGACTATAGGTACGCTGTTCCGTTAAAAACAGTGTCTCGCTGCCAAAATTCCTCTGCTAGGGGAACGCCCGTTGGGGCAAACGCCCTTTTACTGTGGGACTACGGGATTGAGCTTCAATCAAACGGCACTCGAAAACGCCCTTCGCATGGCCGCGGGGGCGCGGTTGCAGACCGCGCGGGCGGAAGGCGAAGTCGCGACCATCGTCCTCGAAGTGAGCGGGCTGGACAAGCCCGGGCGCGAGGCGCTGGAGGCCAAGGTGCGCGAGGCAGCGCGGGCGGCGGGTGCGGCGGAAGTGCGGGTGGCGATGACGGCCGAGCGCGTCACGCGGCGCATCATCGCGGTGGGGTCGGGCAAGGGCGGGGTCGGTAAATCGACGCTGTCGGCCAACCTCGCGGTTGCGATGGCCCGGCTGGGCCGCAAGGTCGGGTTGGTCGATGCCGACATCTATGGCCCCTCGCAGCCGCGTCTGCTCGCCACCGAGGGCCGCAAGCCCGAGGCCGAGGGCCAGAAGATCATCCCGATCCAGAGCCCGTTCGGCGTGCCGATGCTCTCGATGGGCCATCTGGTCCAGCCGGGGCAGGCGATTGCCTGGCGCGGACCGATGGCGGGCAACGCGCTTGGCCAGCTGATCGATGCGCACTGGGGCGATACGGAGATCCTCGTGGTCGATCTGCCCCCGGGCACGGGTGACGTCCAACTCACCATGCTGCAAAAGCACAAGCCGGTAGGCGCGGTCATTGTTTCGACCCCGCAGGACCTCGCGCTGATGGACGCGACGCGGGCCATAGGGCTGTTCGAGCAGGGGCAGGTGCCCATCATCGGCATGGTCGAGAACATGGCAGGCTATGTCTGCCCGCATTGCGGCGAGCAGAGCGATCCGTTTGGCACGGGCGGGGCGGAAGCAGCGGCGATGAGCATGAAGCTGCCGTTCCTTGGCCGCGTACCACTGGATATGGCGATCCGGCGCGACAGCGATGCCGGCCAGCCCCCGGCGGCAGGTGAAGGCCCGGGTGCCGAAGTTTTTGCCGCCATCGCCCGCAAGGTGCTAGCCTGGTTGGATACGCCGCGTTGATCGGCCGCGCCGCCATGCAATTCGGGCCGCGCGGATGAGAGTGACGCGGCGCGGCCTGCTGATCGGCGCGGGCGGGGCCGGGGCGCTGATTGTCGCCTTCATGCTCGCGCCGCGCCGCTATGCCAGCGCGCTTGTTGCGGGCAAAGGCGAGCATGTCTTCGACAGCTTCATCCGGCTTGCCGCCGATGGCGCCGTCAGTGTCGCGGTGCCGCTGTGCGAAATGGGACAGGGGATCACCACGCTGCTCGCGCAGATTGTCGCAGTCGAGCTCGGCGCGGATTGGAAGCGTGTGGGGGTCGAGCCTGCACCGGTCAGTCCGGTCTATGGCGATCCGGTGCTGGCGGCGCGCTGGGCTGCGCTGTGGCAGCCGAAGTGGCTGCCACCTCTGGCCGATACGCCTGACGACTGGTTTGCGCGGATTCATGCCGAACGCGAGCCGCTCATGATTACCGCCGAGGGCACGGGGCTCGCCGCGTTCGAGGGCCCGCTGCGCGCGGCGGCGGCGGGGCTTCGCGCCATGCTCACGCAGGCGGCGGCGGCGCACTGGGGCGTGGGCTGGGAGGCGTGTGACACGGCGGGGCACTTCGTCATCCACGGCAAGCAGCGGCTGGGTTTCGCCGCGCTGATCGAGGATGCGCTGCGCTATGATCCGCCCGATCCCCCGGCCTTGCGCGCAGAGCCTGCGCATGAACGCCCGGGCGCCTTTCCCGAAGGGGCGCGGCCGGACTTCCCGCGGCTTGATTTGCCGGCCAAGGTCGATGGCAGCTTCGTCTTTGCTGGGGATGTGCGACTGCCTGGAATGGTGCACGCGGCAATCGCGCATGGGCCGCAGGGTGATACCGAGCTTTCCAGCTTCGACAGGAAGGCCGCCGCCGCGGTGCGCGGTGTGGTCGGCGTGGTGCACACCAAGCGCTGGTTGGCCGCTGCGGCAGACACCTGGCACGCGGCACACAAGGCGGTGCTGGCAATGGAGCCGCGCTTCCGCGCAGTCGGCCGCATCGCCGATTCGTCGGCGCTCGAAAGCCGAATCGATACCGCGCTGCGCAAGGGCGCGGCCTATCGCGTTCTGGCCGAGGGTGATCCCGATGCGCTGCTGGTGAAGCCCAGTCTGACCGCGCGCTACGATGTCGAGCCTGCGCTTCATGCCCCGATCGAGACCGCGACCGCGACCGTGCGGCTTGGCGAGGGCAAGCTGGAGCTGTGGATCGCGACGCAGGCACCTGAACTCGTGCGGCGCGTGGCGGCGCGCGCGGCAGGTGTGCCGCGCGGTTCCGTGGTGGTCTATCCGATGCACGCAGGCGGCAGCTTCGATGCGCGGCTCGATGCGCGGATCGCGGGCGAAGCCGCCGCCATCGCCAAGGCGCTCTCGCGGCCTGTGCAACTCACGTGGTCACGCTGGGAGGAATCGCTCGCCGGCTATCCACGCACGCCGGTCTCGGCGCTGCTCTCCGCCGCAATCGGGCCAGACAAACGCCAGCTTCTCGGCTGGCGCACGCGCATGGCACTGCCTGCCACCGCGATCGAATCGGGCGCGCGGCTGCTGGACGGGAAAAGCGCGACCGACGCGCTCGCCATCGCAAAGGGGCAGCCCGATGTGCTCGCCTGCGAGGGCGCGATGCCGCTCTACGCGATCCCAGAGCGCGCGGTAGACCATGTGCCGGTTGCCATGCCGCTGCCCACCGCGCGCTATCGCGGCAATGCGCATGGCTACGGCGCCTTCCTCACCGAAAGCTTCATCGATGAATGCGCGCATTTCGGCGGTGCGGAGCCGCTGTCATACCGCATTGGCATGCTGGCCGGGCAACCGCGCCTGGCGGCCTGCCTCGTCGGCGCGGCGCGGCTCGCGATGTGGGGCGGCGGGGCTGATGCCTCCGGTCAGGGCATTGCCTGCCACCGCATGGATCTGGCCGCACCAGAGGGCCAGCGCAGCGGATTCATCGCAGTGGTGGCGACCGCGCGGCAGGAAGCGGGGGCGGTGCGCGTCGACAAGCTTTCCGCGTGGCTCGATATCGGCCGGATCGTGAATGTCGATGTGGCGCGCCAGCAGGTCGAGGGCGGAATGATCTTTGCGCTGGCGCAGGCGATCGGCGGCAGCACGGCCTATGCGGCGGGGCTGCCGCTTGCGGGCCGGCTCTCGCAACTGGGCCTGCCGCTTTTGGCCGATTGCCCCAAAGTTGATATTGCCTTTGCCGATTCAAACGAGCAGCCGTTTGATCCCGGCGAGCTTGCCACCACTGCGGTGGCGCCGGCCATTGCCAACGCGCTGTTTTCTGCCACAGGGCTGCGCTTCCGCCGCCTTCCCCTGCTTTCCGAAGGGCTCTGACCAGCGCCATGCTTAAACCTGCCGACCACCCGCACGTCATCACCGGCAAGATCGGGGTGCTGCTGGTCAATCTCGGCACGCCCGATGCACCGGACGAAGCTTCGGTGCGGCGTTACCTCGCCGAGTTCCTTTCGGACCGCCGCGTGGTCGAGATCCCGCAAATCCTCTGGCAGCCGATCCTGCGCGGGCTGGTGCTGCGCACGCGTCCGAAGAAATCGGCGCACGCCTACAGCCAGGTGTGGTCACCCGAAGG
>CANFIV010000259.1 GCA_947446935.1 Sphingomonadaceae bacterium
CAGATCGGCCAAGCCCGGTGCCTTTTCGCTCACGATATAGTTCGCGATCAGCGTCAGCTTCGGCAGCGGCACCCAGGTCAGCGCCGCGCCATATGCGGTGAGCCCGCCGAAATCGGAGAGGCGATGGACCTCGCCGTTGAGATTGAGCGACAGGTCGCCGAGCGCCGCGCCAAAACCCTCGCGGCGGCTGGTCAGCGGCAGGTCGAGGCTGAAACCCGCCTGTCCATCGCCGCGTCGAAGCCGCGTTTCCGGCGCGAGCCCGCGCGAATCCGTGCTGGCAATGCCCGACCACGCAAACCCCGCCTTGAGCGTCAGCGCCGCCTGCCCGCCCGGCAGCCGCAGCGGGGTGCCGGTCAGCGTGGCGAGCGTGTTTGCGCTGTCGCTCTTGCTCCGCGCCTTGCCGGGCGCAACAGGCTGGATCGCGGCAGCTGGAAGCGGATCGGTTGCTGCAAGCGTGCCGCCATCGACTAGCGCCTGCAGTCCTGAAAGATCGGCGCGGGCGTCGATGATGGTTGTCGTCGCGACATGGGAGCCATCGGCTGTCCAAGCCAGCTGCCACACCCCGACCGGCGCGTTGAGGGTTACCCCCGCCGAAACCGTGTTGCTCACCGTGCGGCTCGTCAGCGGCCCAGGCAGCAGCGTGGTGCGCTGAAAGACCGAACCGCCAGGCGCGGTCAGCACCACGGTGTTGAGGCCATTGCCACTGCGGCTGTCGTTGTGGTCGAACTGCCCGTTCAGCGTCAGCGAGGCTCCGACACCAAGTGATTTCGCCCAGGTCGCTCCCAGCGAGGCGTTGCTAGTATCGGCAAGAAGCGTGCGGAAGTCACCGGGCCTTGGGTCTCCAGCCACGGTCGCTGAGCCCGCAGCCGAGGGTTGGACAATTCCGCGCTCCGCCTCTGTCAGCGGCGAGCGGCGCTCAATCATGCCGGTCACATTGAGCCGCGCGGCCTTGTCGATCCGGGTCAGGGTCGCCTCTTCACGCAGATCACTGAAGCCGCCCGCGCCGGGGAGTTTGTCTTCGGTCTCGCTGCCGAAGCTGCGAAACGTGTCCTTCAGGATGAAGTTCACCACCCGCTGGTCGGGCCGAAAGCCGTATTTGAGCGCGACCTCCTCGGGCAACACTTCGACCTTGCGAATCGCCTCGGGCGGCAGCGAGCGGATCTCGCGGAAGCTTGCGATGCGCAGGCCATTGAGCAGCACCGCCGGCGCGCCATCGCCGCGCCCCCGGCCCGTGCCTGTCTGCGGTGCCAGCGCCGCAAGAAGTTGCTGCAGTGAGCCCGCGCCATAGGCCGCGATATCCGCCTCACCGAGCGTCACGATCGGCGGGACAGCGCTCTCAACCTCACCCTTTATGCGAGTCGCGACAACGACGATGTCGCCCGGTTCCTCGGCTTCAGGCCCAGACGCGGAAAGGGTTTGGGCCGCCGCGTGCGCACCCCCGAACGGGGCGAGCAGAGCGAGGAACACCACGGCCACAGTGCGAGGAGGCAGAACCATCGAATCGTATCCCAAGGGCGCGCTGGCGCATGGCCCCACCAGCGCAGGTAAATCGGGCGGGCGTTGCCTGACAATCCGGCCTTGGTATCATTTTGTCGCAGCGCAGCAATCGGGGCAGCAATCGGGAGAGCTTTTGTGATGGGCTTTCCTTTTGCCCGACAAGCCGCTATGCGCCCCGGCGCAAGGCGCGATTTGGCGTCCGTAATGCGTTTGAACGGCACGAGCGAAAAGGCAACCGACCCCGCCAATGGCGAAAGAAGAACTCCTCGAGATGCGCGGTCAGGTGGTCGAACTGCTGCCCAACGCAATGTTCCGCGTGAAGCTCGAAAACGAGCACGAGATCCTTGGCCATACCGCAGGCAAGATGCGCAAGAACCGCATCCGCGTGCTGGTCGGCGATGAGGTTTTGGTCGAACTGACGCCCTATGATCTCACCAAGGGCCGGATCACGTATCGCTTCATGCCCGGACGCACGGGTCCCGGCGCGTTTTGATGGCTGCCGGGCAGGCTGCCGTCCCCTTTCAGACCACTTCTTCTACAGACCGGCCGGAACTGGTGCTGGCCTCAGCCAGCCCGCGCCGCCGGGAGCTACTGGCGCGTCTCGGCGCCCCCACACCGCGCGTGCTCGCCACCGATATCGATGAAAGCCCGCTGCCGCGCGAGATTCCCCGCGATCACGCAATACGCCTCGCCGCCGCAAAGGCGCGTGCGGCCGCTGCCGAGGCACCCGGCGCACTGATTCTCGCGGGCGATACGGTCGTCGGCGTCGGCCGCCGCATCCTTCCCAAGGCGGAGGACGAGAAGACGGCGCGCCGCTGCCTGGCCCTGCTCACTGGCCGCCGCCACCGCGTGTTCTCCGCCATCGCGGTGCTCTCCCCCGATGGCACGCTGCGCGAGGCGCTGAGCGAGACGATCGTCCGCTTCAAACGGCTCGATCAGGAAGAAATCGAAGCGTACATCGCCGGCGGCGAATGGCATGGCAAGGCCGGCGGCTATGCCATCCAGGGCAGCGCCGAAGGTTTTTGCACGTGGCTTTCCGGCAGTCATTCAGGCGTGGTCGGCCTGCCGCTGTACGAGACTCGCCGCCTGTTGCGCGCCGCTGGTCTTCAGATTGCCTGACGTGAAAACACTCAGGCGCGCATGGCTCCACGAGGCCGGAATAGGCGAGGAGCGCGCAATCCTAGTCGAAGGCGGCCAGATCATCGCCGCGCGCGTACAGTGGGATGAACCGTGGCGCACAGGCGCGGTCGCCGAAGCACGGCTCATCACCCGAATCCCCGGAACACGCCGCGCTGCCGTGCGCCTGCCCGATGGCAGCGAGGCGCTGGCCGAGGGGCTCGATCCTGCACTCACCGAGGGCGCTGCGGTGCGGGTGCGCATCACGCGCGGCGCGATTGCCGAAAAGGGGCGGACCAAACTGCCGCTAGTGCGCGCGGCTGGCCCCGGCGAAGCCCCCCGCCCGGCCCCCTCGTTGCTGGAGGAACTCACCGCCGGAGATTTCCCCGTGCGCAGCATCGCCGCGCACGACAGCAGCTTAGAGGACTTCGGCTGGGACGACCTGATGGGCGAAGCGCTCGGTGGCGAAGTGGCTTTCCAAGGCGGCAGCCTTGTCATCAGCCCTACCCCGGCGATGACCCTGATCGATATCGACGGCCCGCCCCCGCTTCCCGCGCTAGCGCTCGCGGCCGTACCTGCAGTGATCGGCGCGCTGGCACGGCTCGATATCGGCGGCTCGGTCGGCATCGATTTTCCCTCGCTGCCTGAGAAGGCACAGCGCCAAGCGGTGGATGCCGCGCTTGCCGAAGCCGCCCGGAGTGCAGGCTGGCAAGGCGAGCGCACAGGCATGAACGGCTTCGGCTTTGTCCAGTTCGTCTCGCGGCTCGAACGTCCCTCGCTCGTTGCCCGCTTCGCGCGCCATCCCGCCGCCGCCGCCGCCCGCCGCCTGCTGCGCGCCGCCGAACGGGTGCGCGAGCCGGGCACTTTGCTGCTCACCGCACACCCCGCCGTGCGCCGCGCGATGCGCCCCGAGTGGGAAGCCGAACTCGCTCGCCGCACCGGCCGCCTGCTGCGCTGGCAGGAAGAGACCGGGCTTGCCCTTCTCGCCGCCTTCGCGCAGGCGGTCTCCGCATGAGCACGCCCAAAGATCGCCCTGTCGTCCGCCGCTGCCCGATCTGCCGCAAGCCGCGCGATCCAGCCTTCAGCCCCTTCTGCTCCACCCGCTGCCGCGATCGCGATCTCGTCAACTGGCTCGAGGAAGGGTACACACTCCCCGGCCCCGTTGTGGACCCGGAAGGCGATCCCGAGGTGGAGTTCTAGAGCCTGTTGCAGTTCTACTGAAACAGGGCTCGCGGTGCTTCC
>CANFIV010000260.1 GCA_947446935.1 Sphingomonadaceae bacterium
GGCGCTCATCTCGTCATAGATATCCTCGTGGATATAGATGCGCTTGGCGGCGACGCAGATCTGGCCGGCGTTGGTGAAGCTCGACCAGAACAGCTGCTCGGCCACCTTGGAAACGTCGGCATCGGGCAGCACGATCGAGGCGTCGTTGCCGCCGAGTTCGAGCGTGATGCGCTTCAGGTCCTTCGAGGCACCTTCCATGATCTTCTTGCCGGTCGCGGTGGAGCCGGTGAAGGTGATCTTGTCGATGTCCGGGTGGGCAGTGATCATCGGGCCAAGCGCATCCTCGCCGGTGATGATGTTGACGACGCCGGCAGGGACAATGTCCTTGATCAGCTCGGCAAACTTCAGCGTGGTCAGCGGGGTGAACGGCGAAGGCTTGAGCACGATGGTGCAGCCCGAAAGGATCGCCGGGGCAATCTTCTGCACGGCCATGAGGATCGGGAAGTTCCACGGCACGATGCCGCCGACAACGCCGACCGGCACGCGGCGAGTGCGGCTGAGCCGCTCGTCGCTGTCCTCGTTGATCGTCTCTTCAAGGGTCAGCGTCGACTGCGCGTTCATCATCGCCGAGCAACCGCCGATTTCGAACTGGGCCTGCTGATGCGGCTTGCCCTGCTCGCTGGTGAGCAGGCGGAACAGCTCATCGAAGTTGGCGTCGATCGCAGCGGCCATCTTCTGGATGACAACGCGGCGATCATCGACAGGGGTCTTCGACCAGGTCTTGAACGCGGCGCGTGCAGCGGCAACGGCCTTGTCCAGCTCGGCGGCACCACAGGCGGGCACCTTGCCGATGACTTGCTCGTTGGCCGGGTTCAGCACGTCGAGCGTGGCTTCGGTGGTGACCAGTTCACCGTTGATCAGGTTGGGATACACTTGAGTCATGGTTCTCTCCGTCCTCGTGTAATTGTTCTAGGTTATAGCAATTCCTCAGCGCGTGGCCAGCGCCTTATCCTCGTTGGCGCGCTTGATCAGATACATCCGGATCGCCTCAGCGTCAGGTGCCTGCAGCGCCGACTTGAACGAAACCATTCCGAGCTCGTGCAACTGGCCGCCCAGCACGATTGCCTTGACCGCTTCGGCCGAACCGAGCGTGCCCGAATGGCGCAAGTCGGGATTGAGACTGCCCGAAATCGCGGCGTCGCCGTGGCACATGGCGCAATAGCGGCCATAGAGTTGGCCACCCTTGGTCGCCTGCGCCAGTGTGCCGGTAAACGGCGGCGGGTCGAGCACCATCTGGTTCATTGGCGGTGCCGCGGGCAACTGGCCCGATGCGCCGAGCTTGAACACCATGAGCCGACTGATGTTGCGTGCAGCGCCGCCCTTGTTCGCCAGCACACCGGTGGCAACGTCCCATACACCGCCCCAACCGACGAGGATCGCGACATATTGCTCGCCGCCGATCGCATAGGTCATCGGTGCCGCGATGATGCCGCTCTGCGCCGGGAACGACCAGAGCTTCTCACCCTTGTCCGCGGTGTAGGCAACGAAGTCGCCGCCAGCCGTGCCCTGGAACACGAGGTTGCCGGCGGTCGAGAGCACGCCGCCGTTCGAAGGCCCCTGAAGATTGACCTTCCACGCAGCCTTCTTGTTCGCCACGTCCCACGCCACGAGTTGGCCGGTGGTTGCCGCCTTGGCACCAGCCTGCACCTTGAGGTCGGCCGGCATGGACACGGCATAGCCGTCAAGCCCGATGCTCCAGCCGATCCCGGTCGGCTTCCAGTCCTTGGCCGCCGCATAAGGATAAGCGGCGAGGTTGGTCGGGATATAGAGATAGCCGGTCTTGGGGCTGTAGCTCTGCGGCTGCCAGCTATGTGCGCCAACCGCGCCCGGCAGGCTGATGAAAGGCTTGCCGGTCTTTTCGTAGCGCGCGTCCGGGTTGATGTTGGGGCGGCCCGTCTCAGGATCGATCCCGGTCGCCCAATTCACCGGCACCCACGGGGTTGCGGAGAGGAACTTGCCGGTCTTGACGTCGAGCACATAGACATGCCCGTTCTTGGGCGCATGCATGGCGACATGGCGCTTCTCGCCGCCGATGTTCACATCGGCAATCGTGATTTGCTGATCCGAGTCGAAGTCCCAGCGGTCTTCCGGCGTTTCCTGGAAGTGCCAAGCATATTGACCGGTATCCGCATTCACCGCCACGATCGAGGAAGTGTAGAGGCTGTCACCCGCGCGGCCATTGGCGGCAGGGTTCCACGGCTCGGCATTGCCGGTGCCAAACAGGACAAGATTGGTTTCGGGGTCATACGTGATCGAATCCCACACGGTGCCGCCACCGCCGAATTCCCACCACTTGTTGCCCCAGGTCTTGGCTGCCGCCTCGTGCGCCGCCTTGTTAAGGCCTTCCTTTGCGAAGCCACCCGCAGGGTTGGCGGGCACGGTGTTGAAGCGCCAGACTTCCTTGCCGGTCTCGGGGTCATAGGCCGCGAGATAGCCGCGTGCCTTGTACTCGGAACCGCCAGCGCCGATCAGCACGCGGCCCTTCACGATGCGCGGTGCGCCGGTGATCGTGTAGTCGGTCTGATTGGGCACAACGACCTTGGACCACAGGACGGCGCCACTCTTCTGATCAAGCGCGATCAGCCGGCCATCAAGCGCTGCCACGAACACTTTGTCGCCATAGAGCGCGACGCCGCGGTTCACCGCATCGCAGCAGGCCCGATACAGCGTATTGCGCGGCACCTTGGGATCGAAGGCCCAGAGCGGCTTGCCCGTTGTCGCATCATAGGCCTTCACCATCGACCAGGCGGTGGTGACATAGAGTACGCCGTCATGAACCAGCGGCGTGGCTTCCTGCCCGCGTGCGGAATCCATGTCGGCAAACCAGGCGAGGCCCAGCTTATCGACGTTGTACTCGTTCACCAGCGTGAGCGGCGAGAAGCGCTGCTCGGCGTAGTCGCGGCCATAGCTCAGCCATTCGCCAGCGGGGACGTTGTTGAGCATGGCCTCGGTCACCCCGGCCATCGCGCCGGATTGGGCCACGGCCCCCAAGGCAAGCGCCATTGCCGACGCTGCAACCAGCTTACCCACAAATGAAACTCGCATGTTTTCCAGCCCTCTCCTGCGCCCGGTGACATCCTGGGTCGCGTTAATCGCCTGCTTAAACCACCGCGCGCTAATTCACCATACGTTGGGCATCGCCCCAGTATTTTTTGCGCAGTTCCTTCTTATCCATCTTGCCCGCTGCCGTGCGCGGAATCGAGTCCACAAATTCAATAGATTTTGGGGCCTTGACCCCTCCCAGCCGCTGCTTGGTGTAGGCAATGATCTCTTCGGCGGTAATGCCTTCGGCGACCACCGAAGCATGAACCATCTCGCCCCACTTCTCATGCGGGATTCCGAAGACCACTGCCTCCCGAACTTGCGGCAATTCCGTTACGGCAGCCTCGACTTCAGCGGTAAACACATTGAATCCACCGGAGACGACCATGTCTTTCTTGCGGTCCACAATGTAGAGATAGCCATCCTTGTCGAACTTGCCGACATCGCCGGTGTGGTGCCAGCCGAACTTGCGGATCTCGGCAGTCTCTTCTGGCTTCTCGAAGTAAGAATGCGTCACCAGCGCACCGCGCGCGCAAATCTCGCCCGCCTCGCCCAGCGGCACATGGTTGCCGTCATCATCGAGCAGCGCGACCTTGATCGAGCGAGTCGGCTTGCCGCAAGCGGCAAGCTTTTCGGGGGCCTCGACAGCGAATCGAGCCACATCCTCGGGCGGGAACCAGGCGACGATCATCGGGCATTCGACCTGACCGTAAGCCTGGCACATGCAAGGCCCGAAAATCTCCACCGCCTGCCGCAGCTTCTCAGGGCTGCAGGGCGAGCCAACGAGAATGAAA
>CANFIV010000261.1 GCA_947446935.1 Sphingomonadaceae bacterium
CAGATGACCGTGGCGCTTGGCCATCTCGAAAAGCCCAAGACCGAAGAGAAAGCCAAGGACGAGAAAAAGGACAAGAAGGCCGAGGCTCAACTCAATCCGGTCGACAAGTTCCTTGGTGCACCCGCCCCGGAAAAGCCCAAGGACGAAAAGGCCAAGGACAAGAAGAAGGGCGAGGACGAGGACAAGGGTTTCTCACCCACCCCGGCCTATGTCTTCGCCGGAATTTTCGCCGCTCTCTACGTTCTCGGCCGCATTCTCGAAGCGTGGCTGATCAAGCGGCTCTTTGCAAAGACCCTCGCCTGATCCGCCGGGGGCATCGCATCGCACGCTGCCCCCGGCTTGCTTCAGGCCAGATCGAACCGATCGGCGTTCATCACTTTGGTCCAGGCCTTCACGAAGTCCGCAACGAACTTCGCTTCACCGCCCGTTTCGGCATAGACTTCGGCCACCGCGCGCAGCTGGCTGTTCGAACCGAACACGAGGTCGGCCCGACTGGCCCGCCATTTGATCGCGCCCGTCGCACGGTCGCGCCCGACGAACTCTTCCTCGTCGCTGCCCTCGACCGCCCTCCACGCCGTGCCCATGTCGAGCAGGTTGACGAAGAAGTCGTTGGTGAGCTGGCCGACCCGGCAGGTGAACACGCCCCGGTCGCTGCCGCCATGATTGGCACCCAGCACCCTGAGCCCTGCCACCAGCACCGCCATTTCCGGCGCTGAGAGCCCGAGCAGCGATGCCCGGTCGAGCAGCAGCTCTTCGGTCTTCACACTGTGCTTCGCCGCCAGATAGTTGCGGAAGCCATCAGCCCGCGGCTCCATTACCGCGAAGCTTTCAGGGTCGGTCCATTCGTCGGATGCATCGCCTCGGCCGCCGGTGAACGGAACCTCGACATCAAACCCGGCCGCTTTGGCCCCCTGCTCAACCGCCGCCGTGCCTGCCAGCACAATCGCATCCGCCATCGACAAAGAGCCACGCAGCTCTTCGATCTTCGCCAGCACACCTGCCAGCTCCTCCGGATCGTTGACCACCCAATCTTTTTGCGGCGAGAGGCGGACGCGCGCTCCATTGGCCCCGCCGCGATGGTCGGTGCGGCGATAGGTTGAGGCCGAAGCCCAAGCCGCCTTTACCAACAGGCCGACGGAAAGCCCGGAGGCAAGGATCGCCGCCTTGAATGCCGCCACCACATCGAGTGAGGGCACCAGCCCCGCAGGCACCGGATCTTGCCAGATCAGGTCCTCAGCCGGGACTTCGGGCCCAAGGTAGCGAACCTTTGGTCCCATATCGCGGTGGGTCAGCTTGAACCACGCGCGGGCGAAGGCATCCTTGAACGCGGCGTGATCATGGCGGAACCGCTCGGAAATCGCGCACAGCTCCGGGTCGACCTTGAGCGCCATGTCGGCCGTGGTCATCATCGTCGGCACACGGAGCGAAGGATCATGCGCAGCCGGAGCCATATCCTCCTCGCGCTGATTGATGGGCTGCCACTGATGCGCGCCCGCTGGCGAACGGACCAGTTCGTACTCATAATCCAGCAGCAGACGGAAATAATTCTCCGACCATTCAGTAGGCGTGTTGACCCACGCGCCTTCAATACCGCTGGTGATGGCATCTCCGCCAACGCCCGATCCGAAGCTGCTCAGCCAACCGAACCCTTGCGCCGTGATGTCCGCCGCCTCGGGGGCAGCGCCGACGAGGTTTGCATCGCCCGCTCCGTGTGCCTTGCCGAAGGTATGGCCGCCGGCGGTGAGGGCCACGGTCTCCTCATGGTTCATCGCCATGCGCTCGAACGTGATCTTGATATCGCGCGCCGAAGCGAGCGGATCGGGCACGCCGCCGGGCCCTTCGGGGTTCACATAGATCAGCCCCATCTGGATTGCGGCGAGCGGATTTTCGAGGTCCATGCCCTTTTCAGGCTGGATGCGGGTCTCGTCCCCTTCCACCCAGTGCGACTCCTGGCCCCAGTAGATGTCGCGCTCGGGCTCGAAGACATCCTTGCGGCCGCCGCCAAAGCCGAACACTGGCCCGCCCATCGATTCAATTGCAACATTGCCCGCCAGCACAAACAAGTCGGCCCAGCTGATGTGCTTCCCGTACTTCGCCTTGATCGGCCACAGAAGCCGCCGCGCCTTGTCGAGATTGCCGTTGTCGGGCCAGGAATTGAGCGGAGCAAAGCGTTGTTGCCCGCTGTTCGCACCGCCGCGCCCATCCGCTGTGCGATACGTGCCCGCCGCGTGCCATGCCATGCGGATGAAGAATGGACCGTAGTGCCCATAGTCGGCCGGCCACCAAGGCTGGCTATCGGTCATCAGGGCAGCGAGATCAGCCTTCAGCGCAGCATAATCAAGCGCTTTGAACGCCGCACCATAGTCGAAATCCGCCCCCATCGGATCGGGCGATACGCCGCCCTGATGCAGGATTTCGACGGGCAGCGCCTCGGGCCACCAGTCCTTGTTCGTGCGGCCCAGCAGCGGGCGGCTACCGCCTTGGTGGACCGGGCAACCGGTCGGGGTGTTTCCCGTTTGTGTGGTCATGGCGTTTCACTCCGTAGTTCCTATGGAGCAAAGATACGCCTCGCCGGTCATGGAGAGAAGCGGTTAAACTTCATCGCAGAGATCGTGAAATGCGATCAAACCGGCGCAAGCGCGACAAAGTCCTCTGCCGGCGGCACCACAATGATCGGATCGCCGGCGCGAACCTGCCCGCCGCTGCACACCACGCCCATGACACCGCATTTGCGCACGAGTGTGCCATCCGGCATGCAACCCAGAACCGCAGCGAGAAGCCCAGGCTGGAATCTCTCGATCTGTGCGCAAGGGTTGCGCAGACCCGTTATCTCGATTTCCGCAGCGCCAATCCGAAGCAAAGCGCCGCGTGAAAGGCCCAGCAGATCGATACCCCTTGTCAGGATATTCTCGCCGAGGTCGCCCGCTGCCAACGTGAAACCTTGTCCAGCCAGTTCATCAAGCAGTTCGGCATGGATCAGATGAACCTGTCGCAGGTTGGGTTGCCTCGGATCGACTGCGACCCGGGAGCGGTGCTTCACCAGCTCTCCGCAATGCGCATCGTCAGCCACGCCGAGCCCGGCCAGTAGCGAGATGCCTCCGTCTGCAACCGGCTTCGAAAAGCCGTGCCTTGCATCGCAGCTGACAGCGACAACGCAAGGGCGAACACTCACCATGCTCAATAGCCCATCAGGCTGAGCACTTCCTTGCGGCTGCGGTTGTCCTCGAGGAAAGTTCCCATCATCCGGCTGGTTACCATGCCAACGCCCGGTGTGCGCACGCCGCGCCCGGTCATGCAGCCATGCTGCGCCTCGATCACCACGGCTACGCCGTGGGGCTTGAGATTATCCCATATGCAAAGCGCAACCTCGCTGGTCAGCCGCTCCTGGATCTGCAGCCGCCTCGCAAAGGCGTTGAGCACCCGCGCCAGTTTGGAAATACCCACCACCTTGTCGCGCGGCAAATAGGCGATCGCCGCCTTGCCGACGATCGGAGCCATGTGGTGCTCGCAGTGCGACTGGAACGGGATGTCCTTGAGCAGGACGAGCTCGTTGTAGCCGCCCACTTCCTCGAACTGGCGGGCGAGATGCGACGCCGGATCTTCGGCGTACCCTTGGCAATATTCCATCCACGCACGCGCCACGCGGCTTGGCGTATCGAGCAGGCCTTCGCGCTCCGGATCATCGCCGGACCAGCGGATCAGCGTTCGGATCGCCTCCTGCACGTCTCCAGGCACAGGGATCTTGCCTGCATCGCCAGCGTCGTCATCGTCGTGTCCGTGGTGGACGTCCATGCAGGGC
>CANFIV010000262.1 GCA_947446935.1 Sphingomonadaceae bacterium
AGTGCTCCCGCTGATCCCGTTGGCCATGCAGAAGCGCGCGGCGTTCCACAGCTTGGTCGCGAAGTTGCGGTAGCCTTCGACCCGGCGCTCATCCATCTTAACGTCGCGGCCCTGGCTTTCCATGGCGCACATGAAGAACCGCAGCGCATCCGCGCCGTACTTGTCGATCAGCAGCAGCGGATCGACCACGTTGCCCTTGGACTTGGACATCTTCTGCCCATCCGCCGCACGCACCAGCCCATGCAGATAGAGCCGCTTCCACGGCGGGGTTCCGCCGTTGAAATGCATCCCCTGCATCGCCATCCGCGCATCCCAGAAGAACAGGATGTCGAAGCCGGAAATGAGCAGATCGTTGGGGTAGTGCTTCTTGAGAAGTGGTGCGTCCTCGTCCGGCCAGCCGAGCGTGGCGAAAGGCCAGAGCGCGCTTGAGAACCACGTGTCGAGGACGTCGCTGTCGCGCGACAGAATAACGCCCGGGCCGGCCTTCGCCTGCGCTTCGTCCTCGGTCTCGGCCACGTAGCACTGGCCATCAGAGCCATACCAAGCCGGAATCCGGTGCCCCCACCACAGCTGGCGGCTCACGCACCACGGCTGGATATTCTCCATCCAGTTGAAGAACGTCTTCTCCCAGGTCTTCGGCACGATCTCGATCGCGCCCGAGCGGACGGCTTCCATCGGCGCGACGGCGAGCTTTTCGGCATCGACATACCACTGGTCGGTCAGCCACGGCTCGATCACCACACCGCCGCGGTCGCCATAGGGCGTCTGAATCGTGCGCGGTTCGGCGTCGTGTTCGGTTTCAAGACCTTCCTTGTCCCGCGTCACATGCGGCACAAGGCGGCCCGCTTCCTTCATCCGCTGCACGATCAGCGCGCGCGCGTCGAAGCGGTCCTTGCCGACGAATTCGTCCGGCACCAGACCATCGGCGGTCTGCACCACGCGGGCTTCGGCGTCGAACATGTTGAGCATGTCGCCAGCCTTGATCCCGGCGCGGCGGCCCACTTCAAAGTCGTTGAAATCGTGCCCCGGCGTGATCTTCACTGCGCCTGAACCCAGCTCCGGATCAGCGTGTTCATCGGCCACGATCAGAAGGCGACGCCCGGTCAGCGGCTGCACGACATACTGCCCGATCACCGCCTTGTAGCGCGGATCATCGGCGTTCACCGCCACCAGCATATCGGCCAGCATCGTCTCGGGCCGCGTGGTCGCAACCTCGATGAAGTCCAGCCCGTCCTCACGCACCGCGCCGTCCGCCAGCGGATACTGGAAGCGCCAGAACGAACCCTTGATCTCGCGCGTCTCGACCTCAAGGTCCGAAATCGCGGTCTTCAGTTTGGGATCCCAGTTCACCAGCCGCTTGTCGCGGTAGATCAGGCCCTGATTGTAAAGGTCGACAAAGACCTTCACCACTGCCTTGGTGAAGTGCGGGTCCATCGTGAACTGCTCGCGGCTCCAGTCCATCGAGCAGCCGAGCCTGCGCAACTGGCCGGTGATCGTGCCACCGCTCTCGCGCTTCCACTCCCACACCTTTTCGATGAAGGCCTCGCGCGAATAGTTGGTGCGCTTGTCCTGCGCGGCTTCCATCTGCCGCTCGACCACCATCTGCGTGGCAATCCCGGCGTGATCGGTGCCGACCACCCACAGCGCATCCTTGCCGCGCAGCCGTTCGTAGCGGATCACCACGTCCTGCAGCGTATTGTCGAGCGCGTGGCCGATGTGGAGCGAGCCGGTGACGTTCGGCGGCGGGTTCACGATGGTGAAGGGCGCGGCATCGGGGCGCTCGGGGCGGAACAGCCCATGCGTTTCCCAATGGGCATACCACTTCGCCTCGATGGCGGCGGGCTCAAACGTCTTGGCGAGCGTTTCGCCATCTGTGGTGCCGGGGGTGCCGGGCTCTGGATTGGTGGCTTCTGTCATGGCCTGCGGGCCTTGCCATCCAGAGCCTGCGCCTGCAAGCACTGGGACGCACCTAACGCTTGAGCCCGCGCTTGCGGGCCCTGCTGATTTCCCGCATGGTAACCCTACAATGCGGGGATCAGCCGATTTTACTACCGAGCCCGGCGCCGAGGGGGGCGTCACGCTGGTGTTCACCGGCCCCTTGCTCGTTTCCTCCATCGGCGCGGTTGATCACCGCTTGCGCGCGCTCGAAAGCCCCATTGCCGCGATCGACCTGAGCGCTTCGCCGCGCATCGACACAGTCGGCGCGTGGACAGTATGGCGCCTTTCGCAGCAGTTTGGAGCGCGGATTATCGGCGCTTCGGCGGAGGCGGAGAAGCTCATCGCCGCGATCAGCCATGCGGATGACAACACCGCGCCGGTCACTGCGCCACGACTGGCGCTGCTTCTGCGCGTACCCGAACAGGTCGGCATGGTCGTCTCCGGGCTGGGCATCGGCATGCTGCTTGTGCTCGGCTTTCTCGGGCAAGTCGTGCTCGCCACGGGCGCGATCCTGCGCCATCCCGGCCGCTTCCGCATCCGTGCGCTGATCCATCAAATGGAGCTGATGGGCGTCAACGCGCTCGCCATCATCGGGCTGATGAGTTTTCTTGTCGGCGTCGTCATTGCGCAGCAGGGCGCTGTGCAGCTACGGCAGTTTGGCGCGGAGATTTACACGGTGAACCTCGTCGGGCGGCTCTCGATGCGTGAACTGGGCATCCTGATGACTGCGATCATGGTCGCCGGCCGCTCAGGCTCGGCCTTTGCCGCGCAGATCGGCACGATGAAGCTGACCGAGGAAATCGACGCGATGCGCACGATCGGCGTTTCCCCGGTCGAGGCACTGGTGATCCCGCGCCTGCTCGCCACCATGATCATGATGCCACTTCTCGGCACGTATTCGGCGGTGATCGGCATCATCGGCGGTGCGGCGCTTTCGTCGCTCACGCTCGGCATTCCCTTTTTCACTTTCCTTTCGCGCATTCAGGAAGTCGTGCCGGTGCATGACGTGTGGGTTGGCCTCATCAAGGGGCCAGTGTTTGGCCTGATTGTCGCCACATCCGGCTGCTATCAGGGCCTTCAGGTCAAGAACGATGCCGAAGAGGTCGGCACCCGGACAACGGCGGCGGTGGTCATGGCGATTTTCATGGTGATCGTGCTCGATGCGTTTTTCGCGGTGTTCTTTTCCGAAGTGGGCTGGGGATGAGCGCTGATCCCGCCTGCGCTGAAGCGGCCCCCGAAGGGAGCGAGGCGGATCTCTTTCCGATCCGCGTGCGCGGGCTCAAGAATGCGTTCGGGGACCATGTCATCCATGAGAACCTCGATCTCGACGTACGCAAAGGTGAAATTCTCGGCGTGGTCGGCGGTTCGGGCACGGGCAAATCGGTGCTCATGCGCTCGATCATCGGTCTGCAGATCCCGGAAGAAGGCACAATCGAGGTGCTGGGCAGCGAAATCACCGATGCGCGCGATGATGACGATATCGATATCCGCTGCCGCTGGGGCATCCTGTTCCAGGGCGGGGCGCTGTTCTCCACATTGACCGTCGCGGAAAACGTCGAAGTCCCGCTGCGTGAATTCTATCCCGAGATTGACGACCAGCTGCGGCACGAGATTGCGCGCTACAAAGTGCTGCTGTCTGGCCTTCCGGCCGAGGCTACGAGCAAATACCCCTCCGAATTATCGGGCGGCATGAGGAAGCGCGCCGGCCTCGCCCGCGCACTTGCGCTCGATCCGGAGCTGCTGTTTCTGGACGAGCCGACCGCCGGTCTCGATCCAATCGGTGCTGCCGCGTTTGATCAGTTGATCCGCAGCTTGCAGCAGACCTTGGGCCTGACCGTGTTTCTTATCACCC
>CANFIV010000263.1 GCA_947446935.1 Sphingomonadaceae bacterium
ATCGGCGAGATCGTCGACATGATCGCCCCGCTCAAGGCCAAGGCGCAAAGCGGCGCGGATGCCGGCACCGCCGATTTCATGGCCGAGTGGGTCAAGATGGGCGATAAGCTTGTCGGCCTTGCCGAGGAAGACCTCGCGCTTGGCCGCGAGTATTCGGCGGGCACCAAGCTCAAGCGCGCTACGATCTACTATCTCACCGGTGAACGCATGCAGGCGCATGGATCGCCGGGCCGCGAGCAGACTTACGCCAAGGCGCTCGACAGCTTCCAGCGCGGCACGAAGTTTTCCGCCGATCCGTTGACCCGGGTCGAGATCCCCTATGACGGGAAAACGATCGTCGGCCTGTTTCACCGCGCGCCTGTCGAAGGGCCAGCCCCTTGCGTGGTTTATTGCAACGGGCTCGACAGCATGAAGGAAATGCTGTGGCTTGGGGGTTTCCCGGAAGCGCTGGCCAAGCGCGGCATCCACACGCTGTGTGTCGATCAGCCCGGAACGGGTGAGGCGCTGCGCCTGCAGGGCATCCATGCCACGCCTTACTCGGAACAGTGGGCCTCGAAGTGGGTCGACTGGTTGGAGACTCAGCCGCAAGTGGACACGGCGCGCCTTGGCATGACCGGCATTTCGCTCGGCGGCCACTTCGCCCCGCGCGCTGTCGCCTATGAGCCGCGCTTTGCCAGCGGCGCGGCTTGGGGCGCGAACCATAATTGGCGCGAAGTGCAGGACAAGCGCATGGCGCGCGAGGGCGAGAACCCGGTGCCGCACTACTGGGGCCACGTCTATTGGGTGTTCGGCGCGAAAGATCACGCCGACTTCCTCGCCAAGAGCAACGACATGAACCTCAATGGGCATCTGGACTGGATCAAGGTGCCGTTCCTCGTCACCCATGGCGCGACCGATCGGCAGATCAGCGTCGATTATGCGCACCAGAGCTATGCGCAGCTTACCAATTCGCCACGGCGCGAACTCAAGATATTCACCGCGCGCGAGGGCGGGGTGGAGCATGTCGGCGCGGATAACATGAGCTTCGGCAACGATTACATCGCGGACTGGTTTGCCGATACGCTGGGGGGCCACGCGAAAAGCTGAATTGGGGGCAGACCTTCCCCAAAGTGCAGGTTTCATCGCTTTCTTGATCTGAACGGGCCTCTTCTGGCACTATTTCACTGCGCCGTCTTTCGTGCGCGGGGGAATGCGCGTGCCGGATCAAAAAACGCAGATTGTTGTGGTGGGCGGCGGTGCGGGCGGGCTCGAGCTCGTGCGCAAGCTCGGTGCGCGTTATGGCCGCAAACGGCACGACATCATCCTGATCGACCGCAACCTCACGCATATCTGGAAGCCGCTGCTCCACGAAGTTGCGGTCGGCTCGCTCGATGCGAACCTTGATGAGGTAGGCTATGGCGGGCATGCAGTGCGCTGGGGCTACCGCTTCTTCAACGGCAGTATCGAGAGCATCGACCGCGCGGCCCGCACGATCACCACCGCACCGCTGATCGACGAGCGCGGCGAGGAAGTGATCGGTCGGCACACAATCCGCTATGACTTGCTGGTGCTCGCAATTGGGGGCATTTCCAACGATTTTGGTGTGCCGGGCGTGCGCGAGCACGCAATGTTCCTTGAAGATCGCCCGCAGGCGGACAGGTTCCGCCAGAAGTTGCTCAATGCCTGTTTCCGGGCCAACCACGCGCAGCAGACCGGCGACGCAAAGGCCCGCGTTCGTGTGAGCATAGTCGGTGGCGGCGCGACCGGTGTGGAATTGGCGGCCGAGCTTTACAACGCCGCCAAGGCGCTCAGGAACTATGGCCTTGAGGTGTTCGATGAGACCACGCTGGAGGTCTCGCTGCTGGAAGCTGGTCCGCGCATCCTGCCCGCGCTGGACGAGACTCTGGCGGCGACCGCCAAGCACGAGCTGGAGAAGCTCGGCGTCAAGGTGCTCGACCGCACACAAGTGGTCCGGCTCGAGGACAAGGCGGTCCATATCGGCGATGGCAGTGTGATCGATGCCGATCTCATCGTCTGGGCGGCGGGGGTGAAAGGGGCCGACGAGATCAGGACAATGGGTGATCTGGCACTTACGCGCGGGAACCAGATCATTGTGCGCCCCACACTTCAAACCGAAACCGATGACCGCATCTATGCGCTGGGTGACTGCGCCTCATGCATGCTGCCGGGGCAAGAGCGGCCTGTCCCGCCACGCGCCCAATCCGCGCACCAGATGGCGAGCCTGGTGTTTTCGAACCTTGTCCGCGCGCAGGCGGGGCAGCCGCTCAAGCATTTTACCTATCACGATCATGGCTCGCTGGTTTCGCTGAGCCGTTTCTCGACGGTGGGCAGCCTGATGGGCAATCTGGTGGGCGGACGAATGTTCGTGGAAGGTTGGATCGCCCGGATGGTCTACATGTCGCTCTACCGGATGCACTTGATCGCGATCCACGGCTGGTGGCGCGGGGTGACGCTGATCGTGATTGGCCACGTGAATCAGATCGTGCGTCCAAGGCTCAAACTGCATTGATTGCTATCGTTCTTCCTCCACGGTCACAGGGCCGAGCAACCCTGATGGTCGCAAGGGTGCATCGGCGCGATAAGTCTTGAGCGCGGTGAAAGTGATCGGCTTCGCACCAGGCTGGGCATCGCCGATCAGGCGGTTGACCCACAGGTTGGTGACTTTGATTTCGAGCTTGTTCGCGCCCGGCTTGGTGAGGCCAGTGAGGTCCGCGCGGTAGGGCGGCTTCCAGAGTATGCCAGCCGACTTGCCGTTGACAAAAACCTCGGCAAGTTCGCGCACTTCGCCCAGATCCAGCACGAGATGCTTGCCGACCTTTGCGGGCAGCTTGAAGGTCTGGTGATAGGTGGCGGTGCCGGAGAAATAGCGCACTCCGTTTTCCAAATTCTTGGACCAATCGGCAAGTTGCGGCAGCACTGCGCTTTCCGGCGCGCCGCGCCCCGGCTGGAAGGTCAAAGTCCATGGGCCGGACAGTGTGGCAATCGGGGTGCGGACCGGTGCGGGTGTCGCGAGGCTCGCGGCCCCGGCCTTGCGGAAGACGACGAAGCCTGACTGATAGGGGGTTAGCGTAAGCGAAATGGCGGTTCGGCCATCCTGCGCAGAATAGGCCAGCGGCTTTGCGGTTCCAGTTGCCGCGTCCCACCATTCGGGGGCCTTGCCCGCCATGGCAAAAGTCAGCGTGGTCGGCTCGGCGCGGTCCTTGCGGTTGGTGATGTAGTAGATCTCGGCGTCTGCCGTCTTGCGATGCACGAACATCAGCGCGCTATCGGCTGCGGCCTTCGTGTAAGCCATGTCTGCCGGAATTGTCAGAGCGGCAAGGGCGCTGTCTGGATTGTGGCCAGCCAAAACGCGGCCCTTGCCGGTGTCGCCGCCCCACAGGCTGTCCGCAATGCGGGCAAACTCGGCAGGATCATCCATAAGCGTGGGCGAACCGGTAGGTTTCTCGCCGACGAGAGTGGCGCCCCCGCGCACCAGCGTATTGATGCGCTTCAGCACCGCGAGGCTCATTCGCGCGCTGCTGCCACCAAGGTAGAGCACTTTATAGCGCGCGCCGCTCTTGGCGGTGAGATCGCTGCCGTCGTTGCTCAGTTGATTGATCAGGACGTCGGCGTTCACGAAATCGAACGCATTTGCGCTGGGCAGGTCAGCAGGAACAGCCTTGGCGAAAAGCGCCGTTAGCGGTGCTTCCTCGCCGTAGAAATAGGCGACATCGGCGGCATTGCGGCCCTGCTGCAATAGGAAGCTGCTGCGTGCGATGTAATCAACCCAAGGCTTGGCCTGCTCA
>CANFIV010000264.1 GCA_947446935.1 Sphingomonadaceae bacterium
AGTCGAAGAACTGCTGGCACTCGTACCAGGCTATCTTCGATCATGACCGCTGCTCCACGCAAAGGACGCAAGGTCAGCTTCGAGACCGAAGCTGCTGCTCCCCAAGCCGATCCATGGTCGCAGATCAGCACGCTGCGCTTCATGATTCATCCCTTATATGGCGGCGAGCTGCTCGTCGATTTCACGGGCTTGCGGCCGCGCGGCCTGGCGCTCGCATTTGCCCGGAGCCTGTTCATGCTGGCCGCTCCGCGCGGCCCCATCATGGTACGTTCGTCCTTCAAGACATACGCCAACCAGCTGCCAAGCTTCTTTGCCTACCTGGCCGGGACAGGCGACCGGATCAACGGCCCTGCTGACCTTCGCGCCCATCACATCGATGGATTTGAGACATGGCTCAGCGCGCAGGGCAAGTCTCGCGTGCATGGACCAACCTATGTCGCCAAGGTCGTTTCCGTCCTTCGTCGCATCGCGGACGACAGCCCCGAGCTTGTCGATTCCGGCTTGCGGGAACGACTGCGCTACGTCAGCTCACACGCCCACGTTCGTTCCCGTCCACGCGATGCTTACAGTCCGTATGTAGCCCGCCAGCTGCGCGATGCGGCACGCGCGGATATCGCTGCGATCGAGGCGCGCTTGCGGTCGGGGCCGCAGTTCGATGAGGTGCCGCAGATCGATGGCGCATATTGCAAAGCCCACGCTGCCATCGAGACATACGGTGTTCTGGGCTACCGTGATCCCACGTTTCAGAGCCTGTACAAGCTGCGCAAGAAGCGCGATCTCACCAGTGACAGGCTTAACCTGAGCCTCCACGCGGCCCACTATCTTACCGCCGACGATGTTGTCCCGCTTCTTGTTCTGCTCTTACTCGAGACAGGGCTTGAGCTGGAGTGCTGCAAGTCGCTCACCCTGGATTGTCTGCGCAATGCCTCAGGCGGTACCGTCGATATCGCCTACACCAAGCTGCGGGCACACGGTGCCGAGCACAAGACGCTCCGGGTGCGTGATCGCGGCTCATCCACCCCTGGCGGTCTGATCCGACGCATCATCGCCCTATCGTCCAAGGCCAGGGTCCATAACTCCAGCGATAACCTTTGGGTCTATTTTCAGCCGGGCGAGATCACCGCAGGTATTCGTCAACTGCGCTTGAAGGTCAGTGCCTGGACGCAGCGCCATTGTATTACCGATGATCAGGGTAAACCGCTCCATCTGTGTCTTTCGTATCTGCGCAAGACGCACAAGGCCCTGTGGTATCTCAAGACCGAAGGCCACATGGCCCGCTTCGCCGTAGGCCATACCGTCGATATCGCGGCACGGCACTACGCCGATATTCCCTCCCTCAGACCGCTGCACGAGCAAACCGTGGCAGATGCCCTCGAAGAGGCGCTCGCTGGTCCAACCATCCTGCCTCCTCATGACGAGGACCGGCTGCGCGGCGAGTTGGCAAGCCCTGATCCCGATGATGGGGGCATTTCAACCGCACTGCTCGATGGCGAACAAGACGTCTGGCTTGCAAGCTGTGGCAACTTCTATTCCAGTCCCTTCGCATCCGTCGGCACGCCATGCCCTACACCGTTCTGGGCCTGCCTCGATTGCCGCAACGCGGTCATTACCGCGCGCAAGCTGCCTGCCATTCTCGCCTTTCTCTCCTTCGTCGACGCTCAGCGGGTCGGCCTGAGTGCCGCTGAGTGGACCGCCAAGTTTGGTCATGCCCATGATCGCATCGTTCAGCAGATTCTGCCTGCCTTCGCCGAAGACGTCGTGACAAGGGCCCGTGCGCAAGTCGCGAACGACCCTCCCACGGTCTATCTGCCGCCAGAGGCACGGGCATGACCGTTGTCCAGCTTCTGGCGGAGAGCGACGATGAGCGCGATGCCCTCCCTGTGCTTATGTCCGCGCCTTTGCGCCCCGGCTGCGATCGCGCGCATATTTCACGATACGGCGATCCGGTGTGGGATCTGGCTCCCGGCGTATTTCGCGACAACGCCCGGCGCTGCCATGTCACGGTACATTTCGGCGGTATCGAAGACCCATCCATTGCTGATGCCCTGCGCCAGATTCTCCATGCGCGGCTCAATGTCGATCTCCCCGGTCACCGTTCGCGGCTTGAGCCGGCCGGGGTGCGCGGCGAGGCCAACCGGACCTTGCGCTTTTTCCACTTCGTGAAGGCTCAGCTGGGACGTTTTGATCTCGCCCGGGTCGATCAGACTTTGGTCGATCGCTATGCCGGATCCCTGCGCCGTGCCGGGCTGCGCCCAGTTGCGGCTGCAGCGCTGCTGCGGATCGTCTTCGACCTGCACGAGTTGCAGCATCATCTGCCGACTGCACGCCTGTCTTTCGAACCGTGGCCGGGAAGAAGTCCGTTTTCCGTGGCGGGCGCAAAGCATATTGCAGGGGAGAACCGGACGCCGCGCATTCCCGAAGCGATCATAACGCCGCTCCTCTCCTGGTCGTTGCGCTACGTGACCTGCCACGCAGGCGATATCCTTGCCGCGCGGGCCGAACTCGATCGTCTCGAAGCAACACGCAACCGTGTGATTGCCGTTGAGGAAGGTCTTGATCCCGCTGTTCGCCGGTTGCGGCAACGCCAACGTCTCATCGATTATGTTGCAGCCTTGCGGCAGCATGGGCGCGGCATTCCGATCTGGACCACGGCACATAACGGCGCAACGCGAACGGATCCGCAAAACGGCGCAGTCACGCCGCCGATCAACTACCACCTGATCCACCTCCATGCCGGTATCAACGCGCAGGCCGAACCTGCCATGCACCTTGGCCTGGCCACCGGTGCACCAGACCTCATCGCCGCTGCCATCGCAGAACTCGGCACCGAGATTGGCGGCATGGATACGCCCATTTCTGCCGATCCCGATACTGGCCTGCCTTGGCGCACCCGCTTCGATGCCAAGGTTTTGCCCCTCGAGGAAGTCATGCTGCAGTCCGCAGCCTATATCGTATGTGCCTATCTCTCAGGCATGCGGGACAGCGAGATCCAAGCCATGAGGCGGGGATGCCTGTCTATTACCAGAGCCGAAGACGGTACGATCTTGCGGCATCGTATCAAGTCCACTGCTTACAAGGGTAAGCGCGGCGGTGGCGAGGAGACCGAGTGGGTTACCATCGCGCCGGTCGCTGAAGCCATTGATGTCCTCGAACGCCTTTCCGCGCGGGCCGGGCAAGCGCGAGGAACAACGACCTTATGGCCAGTCCTTACGCTCCGGGCCAATACCAAGACGCACGTCTCTGCAGAGATAATCCGGCAACTCAACCGGTTCCGCGATCACCTCAACGACCAATTCGGATCCGCGCAGGCACCCGTCATTCCTGCCGGACCCGATGGCCGAGCATGGCGTCTGACCACGCGTCAGTTTCGCCGTACAATCGCCTGGCACATCGCCAACCGGCCCTTCGGAACAATTGCCGGCATGATCCAGTACAAGCATGCCAGCGTTGCGGCTTTCGAAGGCTATGCTGGCAGCAGCCGGTCCGGATTTCGGGGAGAGATCGAAGCCCAGCGTGCGCTCGGCCAGATCGACGATATCCTTGTCTACTTCGACGAGCGGCAAAGTGGCGCACGCCTTGGCGGACCTGCCGCGAACAGGGTCGGAGTTGTGCTGGATACTGCCGCCCACGAGTTGGCGCCGCTACTTGCCATGATCGCCGACCGTCCACGTCTGCGCACTATGCTGGGCAGTCTCGCGCGGACATTGCATGTCGGCCCGCTGGCCGATTGCTTCTTTGATCCGGCAACTGCCCTGTGCCTGAACCGGAGTTCGGAGCCAAGCGC
>CANFIV010000265.1 GCA_947446935.1 Sphingomonadaceae bacterium
ATGGGCAATCGGAGCAAACGTGCCAGATGGATATTGCTTGAGATAGGCCTCGTAGAGCACCGGTTCGTTGCTCGCGGAAATCGCCTGCCAGAACGCAAGCTCAAACGGCGTACCCGGCTCCGCGCCAGATTGCGCCCCACTCTGCGCCGATGCTGTGGGAACGAGAAAGCCAAGTGCTGCGCTGCACGCACCCACCATCATTGCAAAGCGAAAATTCCTGCCAGCCATGCCGCTGCTCCCGGATCGCTGGGGCCATGCCGACGAGGGCAACCCCATGAAAATCGAGGCCGCTGATCACGCATCCGGCCACGTCACGGGTATGCGTCAATGAGGTGGAAATCCGCCCAAGCGAGGCTCCGCAGTTATCCTTAGTCTGCGTGCAACAAGGGCAATTATGAACCCTGATGGTAGAAGTCGTAAACCGCCTGCGCCACTGCCGCGCTCACCCCTGGCGCGCGCTGGAGATCTTCCAAACTCGCGGCCCGCACTTTCCCGGCCGTGCCGAAATGCAGCAACAGCGCGCGCTTGCGCGCCGGGCCGATGCCGGGGACTTCGTCAAGCGGGCTCGCAGTGATTGCGCGGCTTCGCTTGGCGCGGTGTGCACCGATGGCGAAGCGGTGGACCTCGTCACGCAAGCGCTGCAGGTGGAACAACACCGGCGAGGCTTCGGGCAGCATCTTCTCGCGCCCGTCGGGGAAGTGGAACACCTCGCGCCCATCACGCCCGTGGTGCGGGCCCTTGGCGATGCCGATCAGCGTGACATCCTCGATGCCCATGGCCTCCAGGGTTTCGCGCGCAGCAGACATCTGCCCCTTGCCGCCATCGAGCAGCACAAGATCGGGCCACATTCCGCCATCGCGGTCCGGGTCGTCATCTTGCGCCCGTGCAAAACGGCGCTGAAGCACTTCGCGCATCATCGCGAAATCGTCGTTGGTCTGCGCGGTCCTGATGTTCCACTTGCGGTACTGGCCGGTCATGAACCCTTCGGGACCCGCCACGATCATCGCTCCCACTGCGTGGGCGCCCTGCACATGACTATTGTCGTAGACCTCGACGCGCTGCGGCGCTTCGCCAAGCTCCAGAAACTCCGCCATCTCGCGCCACGTCCGCGCCTTGGTGCCGCTCTCGGCCAACCGCCGGTCGAGCGCCTCGACCGCGTTGCGCTGCGCCTGCTCCATGAGCCGACGCCGATCGCCGCGCTGGGGCACCGATATCTCGATCTTGCCGCCCGCCGAGGCAAGCAGCGCCTCGGCCAGCAATTCCGCCTCGGCCAGTTCGCGATCGAGCAGGATCAGGCGCGGCGGAGGCACTTCCTCGTAGAATTGGGCAAGGAAGCTGAGCATCACCTCCTCCTCGGCCATGCCATCGGTGTGGCTGGGGAAGAAGGCGCGGTGGCCCCAATTCTGCCCGCCCCGAATGAAGAAGGCCTGAATGCCGATCTGGCCGCCCTTGCTCGCCATCGCGAAGACATCGGCATTGCCAACACCTTCGGCATTCACCGCCTGGCTGCCCTGAATGAACGTCGCCGCACGCAGCCGGTCGCGCAGCATCGCCGCGCGCTCATAGTCTAGCGCTTCGGCCGCCGCGCTCATCTCGGCCTCGATCTCCTTCTGCACCGCGCCGGATTTGCCACCGAGGAAGTCCTTTGCCTGCCGCACCAGCTCGGCATAGCCTTCTTCGCTGATCCGATCGACGCAAGGCGCGGAGCAACGCTTGATCTGGTAAAGCAGACAGGGCCGGTCACGCCGCGACATATAGCCGTCGTTGCAGCTTCTGAGCAGAAACAGCTTCTGCAGCGCGTTGATGGTTGTGTTGACCGATCCGGCGCTGGCGAACGGCCCGTAATAGTTGCCCTTGGCCCGCCGCGCACCGCGATGCTTCTGCAGCCGGGGAAAGGCATGGTCAGCGCGCAGAAGAATGAACGGGAAGGATTTATCGTCGCGCAGCAGCACGTTGTAGGGCGGACGGTAGCGCTTGATCAGTTGCGCCTCGAGCAGCAGCGCCTCAGCCTCTGAATTGGTCGTGATGATTGTCATCGACCGCGTCTGGCTAACCATGCGCTTCAGCCGGATTGGCAAGCGATCGACCTGAGTATAGTTCGCCACCCGGTTCTTGAGCACGCGCGCCTTGCCCACATAGAGCACGTCACCTCGCGCATCGAGCATACGGTAAACGCCCGGCTTGGGCTTCAGCGTCGCGACAACCTCGCGGATCGCAGCGACACCCCGGTCGATATCCGGTTGGTCCGAGCCGCGCAGCGTATAACTCGCCTTGTCCTCGTTAAACCGATCCGACGATTGGGGCCCCTCTGACTGGGGATTGGGCGTGTGGGGGCCGGAATGGAGATCGCTGCGCGCCATGATCCGCGTGAGATAAGCGCTCCGTCCACGCTTGGGGAGAGGCCCCATGACGGTTATCCCCGCGCCTGCCGTCCAGGCATAAGCATTAATAATAGGGGCTAACACTTGTCGTTAAAGCTCCATTCAGGTATGATTTTTCCTATGAGTGAGCCCTCACCCCCGCCCAATCCCACCGGGCAAAGACCCTTAAAGGCCGGCCGCCGCGCCGCACCCCGGGTTCGGCTGCATGTTCCGGCAAAAGTGATGCTCCTGCACGGGCTGGAGAAATGCCAGCTTGATAATCTTTCGCAGCAGGGTGCGCGGATTACGCTTTCTTCGAACGCGCCTCGCCTAGGATCGGGCGCAGTGCTGCAGATCAATGATATCGATGTTTTCGGAACTGTCGTCTGGTCGGGCGGCCAACGCTTCGGGCTGCAGTTCGAAGAGGCTGTCCCGCTGCCCCAGGTCGTGGGGATCCGACATTATGCCGATTCTTACGCTGAAAACGAAGAGATGGTGAACCGGCGCAATGCGCGTAATTTCGTGCATGGCCGCCCGCATTTGCGCCCGTCTCGCTAGAGACTGTTTCCGGTTAGCGGAGGCAAATACAGCGCTGGCCTGCTCTCCGTTAGGCCAAACGGACTTTTAGAGCTGCTTGCGCAGTTCCAGACTGAACACCCGCCCCGCTGGATCGAGGTAGGCGGACCGGTACCGCAGCGGGATCGCGCCCGTAGCATCGGTTACCTTCTGCTGCCCGTCAAATAAGTTGGTAATCCCAAGCGCAAGCCGGGTCCCCTTGAACAGCGGCACCCGGCCCGACAGCCTCGGCATGCGCCCAAGATCGACAAAGCCGCGCAGATTGAACGTCGCGAGCGACCCGAAGTCGAGCCGCGCTGCGCCCGGCAAGGTCGAACTCCCGACATGGGTTCCACTCGCAAAATTGCCCGAAACGCGCAGACCGAAGCCGCGATAAAACCCGCCCCCCTCAAGGATCGCGCTGTGCCGCGCGATCCCTGCACCCGAGAGCGCGTCACCGCCGAGGAGATCGAGCACCCGGCCGCCGCGCGCAATCTGTGCGGATTCGGCCATCTCGACCGTATAGGCCAATGATAGGTTCCAGTGTCCGCGCCCATCGCCACCGGGCCCGAACCTGCCCCGGCCGCCGCCAGACCCGCTTCCTCCACTCCGCATGCCGGCAAAGGCACCGCGCCGCACCGCGGGATCGGGCTTGCCGAAGCTCCCCCCGAAATTGAGGCTGGTTCGCACCCGGCTGCCGCTCCGCTCGGCGAAGGTCACCGCGCGCTCATCCACCGCCACGATCCGCCCGGAACCGTCCCGCTGCACCCGCCCGGGGAACGCGGCCTCGACATCGGCGGTGAGCAATGGGAAAGCATTGGTCGTATCGCTCGACCTGTTGCGGAAATACTCCACCATAAGC
>CANFIV010000266.1 GCA_947446935.1 Sphingomonadaceae bacterium
AGCCTTGAGCCCGATCCTGTCCAACTCGGCGTGATGGAAATCCGTGATGACATCGATCGCCCCGCCTTTGACGGGGGCCGTATCGAACACGAAGGTGTCCGCCCCAAGCCCGCCGGTAAGCCGATCGCGCCCCGCACCGCCAATCAGGGTATCGTCCCCGGCCGCGCCCGAGAGGACATCTGCGCCGGCGCCGCCGGAAAGCGTGTTGGAAGCCGTGTTGCCGGTCAGCCGATTGGCAAGGTCATTGCCCAGCGCATTGATGGGATCGACCCCGACAAGCACAAGATTTTCAACGAACTGGCGTCCGTATGGGTTCAGATCGAAAGAGACACTTGCTCGAGTGGTGTCGATCCCGCCTGGGTCCATAACGACCCCGGTGTTGCTGTCCGTTTCGTAGATCAGGTCCTTGGTATTATCGACCACGTAGAGGTCATTGCCAGCGCCGCCCGCCATGACGTCGATCCCGGACCCGCCATTGAGGGTATCATTGCCCGCACCGCCGACGATGTTGTCCCTGTCGGCTCCCCCCAGCAGCGTGTCGTTCCCGCCGTTCCCCATCAACACGTCGCGTCCGCTGTCACCCATCAGCAAGTTGTCGCCGTCACCGCCATAAATCGTATCGTCCCCCGCGCCGCCGCGCATAGAGGGCAGGAACGGCAGATCGAGCGTATCATCGCCATTCGTCCCCAGCCCCGTATCCGCGAGCATGGTGATATCCAGTTTTCCGATCCGGTATTTGTAGCCCGGGTAGGCACCTAGCCCGCCCATCAGGCCAAGCAGGATGTTGCCGTCCCGCGGATCGCCCGGACTGACGCCATAGTGGCCATAGTTGCCGACAGTGATGGGTACAGCGGTCAGGATAGACTTGGTCGAGGGCCCGTTAAAGGACGCATATGGGTCGCCAGCGACCACTCGGTAATCGAACGCCGACTTGTAATTGTCGGTGAACACACCCGTCTTGTCGTCAAAAAAACCGTAGAAGCCAAGGCCATGCCCCAACTCGTGCAGCAGGATCGACAGGCCATCATATTTGCCCGCCGGAAGGTCATTGCGCGTGGCCGGTGTCGGATCGAGAAACACGCTCTTCAATGTGTCTGCATTGATCCGAATGGTGATATCCGGGTCCTTGCCGGGATTCTTGACGGTGTTGCCTTGCAACTGAAGCGCCAGCGCGCTGACCCAATATTTCGTGTCGCCATCTGTGGCGATGACCGCACCCCGCGAAGGCCCTGCATCGGCCAGCACTTGCGATGGCAGACCGTGAATGATCTCGAGCCGGATCGCGACGTTGGCATCGCCGGCCAGCTCGTCACCCCACTCTTTCAAGGCTTCCGTGCACAGGCCCACAAGAAGATTGGCAGTGGTCGCATCAACCCCGGCGGTGTTGACCACATCATAGCTGGCCTTCAACGTCATCACCGGCTCCACATAATATTGCCGGGGCATGATGCCGGTTCGATCGGCATTTGGCCATGACGATTGCTTCCGAACCCATCACTGGCCACCTATGCCTTCGGCCTGTCTTTCCTCACACCTTCTAGGCGCATGGCAAAACAAGCCGGAAGGTGGTCCCCGCTGCGGTGTCGCATAGTTCGAGATACCCCCCGTTTCCTTCGATCAGCGCCCGCGCAATGGGCAGACCGAGCCCGGTTCCGCCAAGAACCCGTTTGCTGGTGAAGAACGGCTCAAAAATGCGCTCGCGATCGGGCAGCGCAATACCGCTGCCATTGTCGCTGACCGTGAGGTGCAGTTGGCCGCCAACTTCTGCCGCCTCGATCTGAACATGGCTTGCGCCCGCCGCGCGCGCATTGTCGATCAGCGTGGTGAGCGCTGTCTCCAGTGCGGATCCATCCATAGCCAATCGGGCAGGCGCGCCCTCCACCGCGCAACGGATGCTGAAATCCGGGCCGCTGAGCCCGTCCGCGATGCGGGTAAGCACATCGTGCACATCACAAGACACGCCGTCCGGCGGGCGCTGCATATCGGCCTTGGCCAGATCGAGCAGACGCGAAATCAGCCGGTTCAGCCGCTGCGTATCGGCAGCCATGTTGCCCAGGAAACGGGCGCGCTCCTCGTCTGACATTGCCCCGCCGTGGTCCTGCAGCAGCTCGATCCCGCCCGAAAGGCCGGTCAGCGGCGTCTTGAACTCGTGCGCAAGCGCCGTGGCAAAATCGCGCAGATAGTGCGAGCGGACCTCGATAGCCGCCGCCATCGTCGCAAAATCGCGGATCAGGCTGTCGATCTCCTGCACGCGCAAGGTCGGCTGCGGCGGCGCTGCCCGGCGTCCCTCCGCCAGCGAGCGCGTGGCACGGCTGAGCGCCTCGATCGGGCGCACGATGGTGCGGCCAAGCGCTGCCGTCACCAGGACCAGAAACAGGAAAATCGCCAGAGTGCCCGCCGCGATCTTGCCGCGATCCTCATACATGCCGCGAAACAGCGCGCGCGGCGAGCGCGAGACGAGCACCGCCCCCACTACCTGCCCGCCAGAGATGATCGGGCGCGCATGGTGCAGCCGGATGTCGGTCGCCCGGCTGATCCATTCCAGCGCAAACGGTCGCATATAGGCTCCGTTATGGCGCAAGGTCGTCACCGGCTTTCCGGCCAGAGCAGCGCGCACTTCCGGCAAGGTGGCCAACGAGCGACCGGTATCGCGACCATTCAGCACAATGCCCTGCCGGTCGAGCAGCAGGATTGAGGCCAAAGTGGCCTGCTTGGTCTGATCGACCACCGGCTGCCAAACCTTGGCCATCTGCACGGCGGCAGGATCGGGCTTCAGTGCTGTTGCCACCGCGCCGGGTCGCTCATCCAGCACGGCACTCGTGCGCAGATCGATGCTCGTCGAGATCGCGCGATCATCGTAGTCGTAGGGATCGGCAATCGCCGGGTTCGCCGTCGGCTCGCTGCCTTGCGCAAACCCCAGTGCCATACTGGCCGCCAGTGCAGATCCTTGCGCGATGAGTTCGGCTTCCGTGCGGCGCACGAGTGCATTTTCATAAACCCTGAGCCCCACGGCCGCCACGCCCGGCAGCGCGGCCACCACCAGCAACAGCATGAACATGATCGTGCGCAGCCGCAGAACCGGCCAGAACCGGGCAATCAGCCTCTTCATCCCCGGCCATTTCATCCTCGGCCACTTCATCCTTGGCCACTTCATCCTTGGCAGGCGCCAAGCCGGTATCCAATGCCCGCGCGGGTTTCGATCACATCATGCCCGCCCCCATCCGCAAACTTGCGCCGCAGATTGCGGATATGGCTGTCGATCGTGCGATCGGTCACGGCAAAGCCGGGCCCGTGCAAGCGGTCGATCAAGGCCTCGCGCGAGAGGATGCGTTGGGGTGCCGCCGCCAGCGCGGCCAGCAGCGAGAATTCGGTGACGGTAAGCTTCACTTCCCGCCCATCCCAGAAGGCCTGCCAGCTCGCCCTGTCGAGCGTGAGCAGGCCGTGGCGCATATCCGTGTCCGCCGCCGGAGCGGCAACCGGCGGAGGCGCGCTGCGGCGCAGAATGGCACCCGCCCGGGCGACGACTTCGCGGGGGGAAAAGGGTTTGACGACATAGTCGTCCGCGCCCAGCTCGATCCCCAGCACGCGATCGATCTCGTCATCGCGGGAAGAAAGGAACAGGATCGGCACAGCGCAATCCATGGCGCGCAGTCGGCGGCAGACTTCCAGCCCGCTCATGCGCGGCATATTGATATCCAGCACCACGAGATCGGGCTCTATTGCCGCAAGGCGCGCGAGTGCATCCTCACCATCGACCGCCTCCGCCGTCGCCATGCC
>CANFIV010000267.1 GCA_947446935.1 Sphingomonadaceae bacterium
ATTGGCGATGGCCCGCCTGCGCTTATCGCGCTGGGTGCCGAGCTGACTTTGCGCTCGGCCAAAGGGCGGCGAGTGATACCGCTGGAGGCTTTTTTTCTCGATTACGGGAAGCAGGATCGGCGGCCCGGCGAGTTTGTCGAGAGTGTGTTTGTGCCGCGCCCCGGTGTGAATACGCAGGTGCATATTTCCAAGCTTTCGCGGCGGTTTGACAGTGATATTTCGGCGGTGCTCGGAGCCTTTGCGCTGACGGTGGAAGGCGGCACGATTTCGGCGGCGCGGGTGGCGTTCGGAGGCATGGCGGCAACCCCCCGCCGCGCGCTGGGCTGCGAGGCGGCACTGGTGGGCCAGCCGTACAGTGAAAGGACGATTGCGGCTGCGGCCAAGGCTTTGCGTGACGATTTCAGCCCGCTGACGGATGTGCGCGGGACGACTGCCTATCGGATCGAATCGGCGGGAGCGCTGCTTTGGCGGTTGTGGTTCCGCGAGCAGGGCGCGGCCGTTTCCGTGCTCGACGTGGAGGCCTGATCATGGCTGACGCACATCCGGCCGCAAGCCCTCTGTGGCCCGCCGAACCCAAGCCCGCCAACCCGCACGACAGCGCGCATCTGCATGTTGCGGGGCTGGCGAGGTATGTTGACGATGAGCCCGAAGCACCGGGCACGCTGCATCTGGCGTTCGGGCTATCAAGCGAGGCGCGGGCGCAGGTTGTGGGGATGGATCTGTCCGCTGTGCTCGCGTTTCCAGGGGTAGTCGCGGTCTACACGGCGGCGGACATTCCGGGTGAGAACAACGTTGGGCCCATCGCGCATGACGATCGCGTGCTGGCGGATGGCGAGGTGGTAAGCCACGGCCAGCCGGTGTTCCTAGTCGCGGCGGAAACGCGGCTGGCGGCGCGCAAGGCGGCGCGGCTGGGCAAGGTTAGCTACGAGCCGCTTGAGCCTGCGATCACTGTGGAAGCGGCGCGGGCGACTGGGGCGCGGATCGAGGCGGACCAGCGGATGGCGCAGGGCGATGCCGCCGCCGCGCTGGCGGCAGCACCGCACCGGATTTCCGGCACTCTGCGGATCGGGGGGCAGGATCATTTCTATCTGGAGGGGCAGATCGCGCATGCCCGTGCCGGGGAGGATGGACAGATTCATGTTGTCTCCTCCAGTCAGCACCCCAGCGAAGTGCAGCATCTGGTGGCGCATCTCTTGAGCAAAGCCAGCGCTGACGTCACTGTGGAAGTGCGGCGCATGGGCGGGGCATTCGGTGGCAAGGAAAGCCAGGCTGCACTGTTTGCCGCCGCTGCCGCGCTGGTGACGCACCATACCGGCCGACCGGCCAAGTTCCGCTGCGACCGGGACGACGACATGATCACGACCGGCAAGCGCCACGATTTTGTGGTCGATTATGAGGCGGGCCATGACGATTGCGGCCACTTGCTGGCGGTGAAGTTGCGTTTCGGCGGGCGCTGCGGGGCGACGATGGACCTATCGCCCGGGATCAACGACCGGACGATGTTCCATGCGGACAACTGTTATTTCCTGCCCGATGTCGAAATTTTGTCCGAGCGGCTGAGGACCAACACCGTTTCGGCCACCGCATTCCGGGGCTTTGGCGGGCCACAAGGGATGCTGGCAATAGAGCGTGTGTGCGATGCAGTGGCGGCGCGGCTGGGGCTCGATCCGCTGACGATGCGCGAGCGCAATCTCTATGGCCCGGGGCGCGATGTGACGCCTTATGGCATGAAGCTGGAAGACAACATCGCACCGCAATTGATTGCGCAGCTTCGGGAAACTTCGAACTACGATGCGCGGCGAGAGGCGATAGCTGCGTACAACACGGGCAGTCCGGTGCTGAAGAAGGGCATCGCGCTTACCCCGGTGAAGTTCGGAATCAGCTTCACCACCACGCATCTCAACCAGGCGGGCGCGTTGGTGCATGTGTACTCCGACGGGTCGATCCAGGTGAACCATGGCGGGACCGAGATGGGGCAGGGGCTCTACATCAAGGTCGCGCAGATCGTGGCGGATGTGTTTGGTGTGGCCATCGGGCAGGTTCGGATCACCGCAACGCGCACGGACAAGGTGCCGAACACTTCGGCGACGGCGGCCTCATCGGGCGCTGACCTCAACGGCATGGCAGCGCACCGGGCAGCGATGGCGATCCGCGAGCGGATGGCTGACTTTCTCGCCGGGGCCTGCGGCTGCGCGGCGGAAGAGGTGCGCTTTGCTGCTGGTGGCGTGGTGGCGGGGGGCCTGCGGCTCTCGTTTGCCGAGGCGGCGCGCAAGGCGTGGCTGGGGCGGATTTCGCTCTCCTCCACCGGCTTCTATGCGACGCCCGAGATCGAATATGACCGCGCGGCGCACAAGGGCCGGCCATTTTACTATTTCGCTTATGGCGCGGCGGTGTCCGAAGTCGTGGTCGATACGCTGACCGGCGAGCACAAAGTGCTGGCAGTGGACATTCTCCATGATGTCGGCCGCTCGCTCAATCCGGCGATCGACCGGGGGCAGATCGAGGGCGGGTTCGTGCAGGGGCAGGGCTGGCTGACGACCGAAGTGGTCGAATGGGATGCCAAGGGGCGGCTGCTGAATCACTCGCCCGCAACCTACAAAGTACCCACAGCCTCCGACCGACCCAAGCGGCTGCGTATCGACTTGTGGGACGGGGAGAACGCCAAGCCGACGATCCACCGCTCCAAGGCGGTGGGCGAGCCGCCGCTGATGCTGGCCAATTCGGTGTTTTGCGCGATTTCCGCTGCGATTGCAGCGTCCGTGCCTGGCGCGCGCATGCTGCCTCCTCTCGATGCTCCGGCGACGCCAGAGGCGGTACTGCGCGCCATTGCCGGGCTGCGGGGCGCATGATGGACTGGATCAGCCAACTGCCACGGCTGGCGGCGGCAGGACCCGTTGCGATGATCAGCGTGCTGGCGACTGAGGGCTCCGCGCCGCGCGGGGCGGGTACGCGGATGCTCGTGACCGGGGAGAGCGAGCAAGGCACCATCGGCGGCGGGGCGCTTGAATTCAGAGCGGTGGAGCAGGCGCGCGCGGTGCTGAGCCATGCGCCGGGGACGTGGCGGGTGCAGGACTATCCGCTGGGGCCTCTTCTGGGCCAATGCTGTGGGGGCAGGGTGCGTCTGCTCATTGAGCATATCGATCTCGGGGCTCTGGGCTGGCTGGGCGAGGTGGCGGAAGGTCGAGTACTGGTCAGCCAGTTGAAAGCGGGCGCTGTCGAACGGAAGGTGGTCGATGGGCCAGCCACCGCGCTTTCCGCGCGAGGAGAACGGCCGCGCGAGGGCAGCTGGTTTTCGGAGACTATCGGCGCAGTGCGGCGGCCGCTCTACCTCTTTGGCGCTGGGCATGTGGGACAGGCGATCGCGCGCCACGTGGGCGGATTGCCCCTCCGGCTAGCCTGGTTCGATACGCGGCCGGTGTTCGAGACGATTGCGGGCGTGGCGGTGGTCCCGGAGAGCGGGATCGCCGAGTGCGTCGCCGAAGCACCGGACGAGGCGGCGCTGGTGATTCTGACGCATGACCATGCGCTGGACTACACTTTGACGCGAGCAGCGCTGGTCCGCCCGCCGCTGGCGTTTACCGGGTTGATCGGATCGCAGACCAAGCGCGCGCGGTTTATGGCGCGACTGGAGCGCGACGGGGTTTCGGCTGAGGCGCGCGCACGGCTGACCTGCCCAATCGGCCTGCCCGGTGTGACAGGTAAGGAGCCCGACGTGATCGCGGTGGCGCTGCTGGCGCAAGTGCTGCAACTTCCGCAAGTGGCCGCGATGCAGGC
>CANFIV010000268.1 GCA_947446935.1 Sphingomonadaceae bacterium
CCAGCGGAAGGTGCTGTTGATCGTGTCCGGGTGGGCGCCGGGCCCGAAGGCCTTGTCGATGATCGACTTGAAGCTCGCCGGAACCGCAATCGTCGCGGCCGAAGTGGTCAGCAGCGCGGCCAGCGCGATCGCCACCTGTCCGGGGTAGGATGCGCCTTCGCGCAGCAGCATGCGGAGCGGGGTCAGAGTGCGCGGGGTGCGCCCCGCATTGGGGTTCTCTTCGGGGGTTGTGGTCAAGGCGTCCATTTCGTTCGCCCTAGCCGATGCACGAACGCCCCGGAAGGGGGCAGCGGGGCAATACTGTATATGGGCATGTCCCGGAATCAGGATCGGCCTGCCCCGGATTTGACAATGGTGCGTTGCACAAGATGCAAAATCACGGCAAACAGTGCGAAATCGGAGCGTGATTCAGCCCCGCAACAATCAAAAGGTGTTCGCAGTGCTGTACAAAGCCTATGAAATCCAGCGCTCACTGCTGAATGCAGGCAGCGCGATGGCGTCGATGACCGCTGATATGCTGGCCGATGAGCGCAACCCCTGGGCCGGCTTCGGCGGCAACCAGATGCTCGCCTCGGCGCTCGAGGTCTTCGCCCATGCCGCCGCGCCGCGCGGCAAGCCTGCATTCGGGCTCAAGGTAATCGAGGTCGATGGCACTCCGCATGCGGTGAATGAAACGGTGGAAATCCAGCAGCCGTTCGGCGCTCTCAGGAAGTTCACGCACGAAGGCCTGCCCTCGGATGCGCCGCGCTTGCTGATTGTTGCGCCGATGAGCGGGCACTATGCCACGCTGCTGCGCGGCACGGTCGAGCGCATGCTCGAACGCGCGGTGGTCTACATCACCGATTGGGCCGATGCGAAGTATGTGCCGATGACCGAAGGCAACTTCGATCTCGACGAATATATCGACTATCTGATCGGGTATCTCGAGCACATTGGCCCCGGCGCGCATATGATGGCAGTGTGCCAGCCTTCGGTCCCGGCCTTCGCCGCGACGGCAGTGATGGCGGTCCGCGGCAATCCGTGTCGCCCGGTCACGCTTACGATGATGGGCGGACCGATCGACACGCGCGAGAGCCCGACCGCGGTCAACGATCACGCGATCACCAAGCCCCATGTCTGGTTCAAGCACAATGTGATCACCACCGTGCCGGCCAACTATCCCGGCGCGGGGCGGCAGGTCTATCCGGGCTTCGTTCAGCTCGCGAGCTTCATGTCGATGAACCTCGGCAGCCACATGATGAGCCACTACGGGCTCTACAAACACCTCATCCAGGGCGACGGGCAGAGCGCCGATGCCGCCAAGGCGTTCTACGAGGAATACCGCGCGGTCTGCGACATGACCGCCGAGTTCTACCTGCAGACCGTCGACGTCGTGTTCCAGACGCATGCGCTGCCCAAGGGCGAACTGGTCCACCGCGGCATCCTCGTCGATCTCGCCGCGATAAAGGACACTGCGATCCTGTGCATCGAGGGTGAGCGCGACGATATCTCGGGCATCGGCCAGACCCAAGCCGCGCTCAAGGTAACGCCGAACCTGCCCGAAAAGCTCAAGAAGTATCACCTTGCGCCCGAAGTCGGGCACTATGGTATTTTCAACGGCTCACGCTGGCGCAATTCGATCGCCCCGGTGGTCGACGACTGGATCAAGAGCCACAGCAAGGCCCGCAAGCTGAGCGTGGTAGCCTGAGCATCCCAACCCTCTCCCCTTGAGGGGAGAGGGTCAAGCGAGGGGACCAACCCTCAGCTCAAACAAAGAACTGCGTAATCCACTCGCAGATCAAGGCGGGCTTGGGCTCGCCTTCGATCTCGATGGTGATTTCCATCGTTTGCTGCCACTGGCCGGGGCGCTTCTCGTCGATCTCAAGCAGCTTGAAAATTCCGCGCACGCGCTTGCCCGAGCGGACCGGCGCGAGGAAGCGGGTTTTGTTGCCGCCATAATTGACCCCCATTTTGACATCCGCCGGGCGCGGGCAATCGCTTTGCGCGGTCAGCAGCGGAATCAGCGAAAGTGTCAGGAACCCGTGCGCGATCGTGCCGCCGAACGGGGTGAGCTTGGCCTTTTCTTCATCGATATGGATGAACTGGAAGTCCCCGGTTGCCTCGGCGAACTGGTTGATCCGCTCCTGCGTCACCGCAATCCATTCCGAAGTCCCGACCACCTGGCCGACCAGCGCCTTGATGTCGCCTGCTGGCATTGTCTTCATTGCATCGTCTCCCGCGTTGCCATTTGCCCTCTCTTGGCGGCAAGCGGCGCGCGGCGCAACGGCCAAGGTCGCTTTGAGCTCTCCCTCAGGCCGGCGCTCCGGAGTGCGCCGCCACTGCCCGTGGGCGAGGCGCGCGAAACGGCGCTGGGGTGCTGCGCTTGACCCTGCCGACATAGGCCGAAAGCCCGCATTGCAGCCCCACCAGCATGTAGCAGAACGGCTGGAACGCGATGCCCACGAAGGCACCGCCGAACAAGTAGACGACTTGCGCCTGCTGCAAGGCATCGGCCAGCGGCGTCACCCAGGTGAGCTCGGGGGGCGGATTCTTGGCAAAGCGGCGGCGGATCACTTCCATGTGCACCACGCCCATGATGTGCAGCAGCAGCCACAGCCCGAGGCCGGGATAGCCCTGCTCGCCCAGCATCTCGAAATAGCTCGAGTGATAGGCGCGGCCCTTCTCCTCGATCCGTTCGGTCTCGATTGCGGTGTTGTTGTCGCTCGCCTGCTCGGACTTGACCGTCACGTAGCTCACGCTGTTCTGGAGATAGGCGTTGAAGCCCCCGCCAAATGGATGGGTCTTGGCGTAATCGATGGTCCATTGCCACACCGCCACGCGGGTGGAGGCGGACTGGTCCGCCTGGTGATTGCCGATCGTGCTCATCCGGTCGGTGAAGCTCTGCGGCAGCAGCGGCATGGCGATCAGCGCCAGCCCCCCGATCACGGCGATGTAGGTCATGCGCCGCTTGGTGGAGCGCAGCATCATCATGCCCAGCACGCCCACGCAGATGAGCCCGGTGCGCGCCTGCGTGCCGACCGGCATCAGAAGACAGGAGAAGCAGATGCCCAGGGCAAACAGCCAGACCATCCAACTCGGGCGGAAGATCGTGCCGAACCTTGCCAGCCACAGCGCCAGCGGGATCACGCAGACCGCCACGGTCGAGATGATCGAGCCCTCGTAGAGACCGGTATTGTCATTCACCAGCAGCTTGAGCTCGCCATAGCCGCCCCCGCCCGTGGCGATCGTCTTGATCCCGCCGCCGATCACGATCACCCCCACAGAGAGTACCATGATCAGCACCAGAGCCTCGATCCTGAGGCGTGTGCGCAAGGTCAGTGGCAGGAACATCGCGAAGACCAGCGCCTTCCATACCCAGCCCCACTTTTCGAGCGCTTCCTCGGGGAAATCGGCAGTGCGCGTGGTAAGCCCGCAATAGACCAGCAGCACGAACAGCACGAGCTGCCGCGGCGAGACGCGGATGCCGTCCTTTTTTTCGGCGACCAGCCAGGCCAGCACCGCGCAGACAAAGGCGATCAGCGAAACCGGCACGTGGGCGAGGAACCCCCAGGTTACCTTCTGCGGCGCTACGATATCGATATAGGCATAGGCCAGCACGAACAGGAACGGACGCCGCACCCCGGCGCCCAGAAACGCGGTGACGAAGGCCGTGAGGAAGAGATTAAGCACCGGGTGCCCCGTTGTTCCGGGTTGCCGTTTTTTGGCCCCCGTGAAAGCCCCGCTTAACGCTCGCAGCCTCCGGTTCAGGGCCCGAAAGGATCGGATCGTGA
>CANFIV010000269.1 GCA_947446935.1 Sphingomonadaceae bacterium
GGAGATACCAGATGCCCACGCCGAACACCGCCGTGTAGACCAGCACGAACGCCACCAGCGAGGCGCCGACTGCTGGCGCGGCAATCGGGCTGCGGCTCTCGGCCGTCGTGAGCAGACCGTAGATGGTGTAAGGCTGGCGACCGACTTCGGTCGTGGTCCACCCCGCGATCACCGCGATGAAGCCCGATGGCCCCATAAGCACGGCCGCCCGGTGCAACCACGGCGCGGTGTAGAGCCGGTTCCGCGCACGGGCAATCAAGCTCCACACGCCCAGCCCCAGCATGGCGAAGCCCAACCCCACCATCACGCGGAACGACCAGAACACGATGGCAACCGGCGGGCGTTTGTCCGGCGCGATGGTATCGAGCCCGGCGAGCGGGGCATCGATATCGTGCTTGAGCACAAGGCTAGACATACCCGGAATGCCCACCGCGTAACGCAGCGTCTGCGCCTTGTCGTCCGGAATGCCGAACAGATAGAGCGGCGCGCCGTGGGCGTGGCTCTGGAAGTGGCCCTCCATCGCCATCACTTTGGCTGGCTGATGTGCCAGGGTGTTCAGTCCGTGTTCGTCGCCCGCCACGATCTGCACCGGTGCCACAAGCGCCGCCATCCACATCGCCATCGAGAACATCACGCGCGCGTGGCCGTTGTGCTTGTCGCGCAGCAAATGCCAAGCGCCGACCGCGCCGACGACCAGCGCGGTGGTGAGATACGCCGCGATCACGGTGTGGATGAAGCGGTAGGGAAAGCTCGGGTTGAAAATAATCGCCAGCCAGCTCGGACCCGGCAGAAAGCGGCCGTCGGGGCTGATTTCATAACCCACCGGCGTCTGCATCCAGGAATTGACCGAAATGATCCAGAACGCGGAGATCGAGGTGCCGATGGCGACCATGAGCGTCGCGGCAAAGTGCAGCCCGCGCCCCACCTTCTCCATGCCAAACAGCATTACACCAAGGAACCCGGCCTCAAGAAAGAAGGCCGTAAGCACTTCATAGGCCATCAATGGCCCGATGACGCCGCCCGCCTTGTCCGAAAATACCGACCAGTTGGTACCGAACTGGTAGGACATGACCAGCCCGGAGACGACGCCCATGGCAAAGGCCACCGCGAAAATCTTCAGCCAGTAGCGGAACAGGTCGAGATAGACCGGCTTGCCGGTGCGCAGCCACAGCGCCTCCAGCACTGCGAGATAGCTCGCGAGTCCGATCGAGAACGATGGAAAAATGAAATGGAAGCTGATCGTGAATGCAAATTGCATGCGCGCAAGCGTTAGAGCGTCGAAGACCGTGAACACCGGCTTCTCCTGATCTGATGCGGAGCCGATTCCCCGGAGGGAGGCCCGAAGTCCGCCTAGTCCTGCTGCAGCCTACCACCTAATGCGAAGGCAGCTCATGCGCTTGCAGTTTTCGCAATTTGAGGGCGGCGCTTGCAGCCCGGTGACCGGGAAGCTATCGGCGCTCACCCATCCCCCTGAAAGCCCGTACCGCCTTGGCCAATCTCATCCCGCTTGCCGATATCGACCCCGCCCTGATCGAGCAGCTGCTCGATGCCGCGTTCGGGCCCGACCGGTTTGCACGAACGGCCTACAAGGTGCGTGAGGGGACCGACTGGCTGCCCGCGCTGTCCTTCGCCGCACTTGATGAAAACGACATGCTGGCGGGCACGATCCAATGCTGGCCGGTAGCGCTCACCGACCCGGCAGGCCGCAGGCATCCCATGATCATGGTCGGCCCGGTTGCCGTGCTGCCAGACCTTCAGGGCACAGGCTTCGGCAAGGCGCTCGTCACCGCCAGCCTTACCGCAATCGATCCGCGCGCGCCGCTGCCACAGGTCATGATCGGTGATGCGGACTACTATGGTCGCTTCTTCGGCTTCTCCGCCGCCAACACCGGCGGCTGGAAGCTCCCCGGACCGTGGGAACCCGCGCGCCTGCTCTGCCGCACCGCCAATCCTGCTGTCCTGCCCCAAGAGGGCATGCTCGGCCCTTGGCGCGGCTGACCTGATCTGGCATCGGCGGTACGTGCCCTATGAACCGCCGCCCCAGCTTGCCGCTCTCTCGCTCGCCGAACTGGCCGAGGCGGTCGAGGCGCGCCGTCTGCCTGCGGTTGAGACTTGGGCCCCTGCGCGCACGGGCGAAAGCCACATGCGCATCGCAGCGGACGGCAGCTGGTTCCACGAAGGCGGACGGATCAACCGTCCCGCGATGGTCCGCGCCTTCTCCGCCCTGCTGACCAAGGACGAGACCGGCCGGCACTGGCTCGTCACGCCAGCCGAAAAACTCGCGATCGCAGTGGACGACGCCGGCTTCCTCGCCACGGACATGGACGTGCGCAAGGACTCCGATGGCCGCCCTGTCATCGCTTTTCGTCTGAACACCGACGATCTGATTATTGCCGGTCCCGATCACCCCTTGCGCGCCGCCGGCAGCGCGGAAGTGCCCGCCTACTATCTCTCTGTGCGCCACGGCACCGAGGCGAGGCTCAACCGCAGCACCTACGGCCAGTTGATCGACCATGCGCTCTCCGTCTCCGAGGCCGAGACGCTCGCTGTCGAAAGCCAGGGCGTGCGCTTCAGTCTGATTCCGGCATGACCCTGCTCGCCCGTCTCACTGCCCTGTTCAAGCAGGGCCATGCCGAACCGGCCAGCCCCGCTTACGAGGACTGGCGACCGCTGCCCGATACCCCGCTGCGCGCCGCCGCCGTGCTCATCGCCGTCACCGACCGGCCAAACCACCCCGAAGGCCCCGGCGTGCTGATGATCCACCGCCCCTCGCACATGCGCGCACATCCGGGGCAGGCGGCGTTTCCCGGCGGCAAGCTCGATGCCGGCGAAACCCCGATCGAGGCCGCGCTGCGCGAAGCGCACGAAGAACTCGGCATCGATCCCGCCAAAGTCCACGTCATCGGCGCAAGCGACCAGTACCGGACCGGCACCGGCTATGACATCACCCCCGTGCTCGCGATGATCCCACCCGATCTGCCGCTTCAGCCCAATCCCGCCGAAGTCGCCGCCTGGTTCGAGCCGCCGCTGGGTCATGTGCTCGATCCCGCCAAACACACAGTTCACGCCGCCGAATGGAACGGCCGGGCGGGCAGCTACTATGAGATCATGTGGGGCGAACACCGCATCTGGGGCGTCACCGCCGGGATCATCGCCAATCTCACCAAGCGGATGCGCTGGCATGGCTGAAGCGCGTCTGCCTGCCGCCGACTGGACCGCACGCGCCGATCTGGCCGCGCTCGTCGCTGTCCTCGATCCATCCGGTGAAGACCTCGTGCGCTTTGTCGGCGGCGCGGTGCGCGATACCCTGATGGGCCTTCCCGTGAAGGACATCGACATTGCGACCCCGCTCAGACCGGAAGCGGTGATCGCCCGGCTCAAAGCGGCCGGCATCCGCAGCGTGCCCACAGGTCTTGCCCACGGCACTGTCACCGCGCTCACCGATGGCGGCCCGGTCGAGATCACCACCTTGCGGCGCGATGTTTCCACCGATGGCCGCCATGCCACAGTGGCCTTCTCCACCGATTGGAAGGAGGATGCCGCGCGCCGCGATTTCACGATCAACGCGCTCTATGCCGACCCTGCGACGCTTGCGGTTTACGACTACTTCGGCGGCCTGGAGGACCTTAACGCCCGCCGCCTGCGCTTCATCGGAGAGGCTGAAGCCCGAATCCGCGAGGATTATCTGCGCATCCTGCGCTACTTCCGTTTCCAGGCTCGCTTCGGCTCACTGCCTGCGAATGCGGAAGCCGAAGCTGCC
>CANFIV010000270.1 GCA_947446935.1 Sphingomonadaceae bacterium
CGCAGAGGTGCGCGCCGCCAACCAGTCCGCCTTCGTGGCGAGCGAAGACATGGTGATGGTCGCCACGGTTGCGTTCGGCATGGGAATCGACAAGCCCGACGTGCGGTTCGTCGCTCACGCAGGCCTGCCCAAGTCGATCGAGGGCTATTATCAGGAAACCGGCCGCGCCGGGCGCGATGGCGACGACGCGGTGGCGCTGATGCTGTGGGGCGCGGACGACTTCGCCCGCGCGCGCCAGCGCATCGGCGAAGTGGAAGAGCATCGCCGCGCGGGCGAGCGTGTGCGGCTCGATGCCTTGGCGGGCCTTGTCGAGACCCACACTTGCCGCCGCGCAGTGCTGCTGCGCCACTTCGGTGAGGACCCTCCCGAGGCTTGCGGCAATTGCGACAATTGCCTCCACGCCCCCGGCGTGACCGATGCCACCCAGGTGGCGCGCAAGCTGCTCTCGGCCGTCTATCGCACGGGTCAATCGTTCGGGCTCGGCTATCTGGAAAAGGTGCTGACCGGTGTGGCCGATGAACGCGTGCTTCAGCGCGGCCACGAACAGCTTTCGGTCTTCGGCATCGTGCCGGGTGATGAAGCCCCGCTGCTCCGCCCTGTGGCGCGTGCGCTGCAGGCGCGCGGTGCGCTGGTCGCAACCGAACACGGCGGGCTGGCGCTCGGCGGCGATGCGCGCGCGCTGCTCAAGGGTGAGGGGCGGCTCGATCTGGTCGTCGCACCGCAGGCCGCGCGAACCTCGCGCCGCCGCAAGGGGGCGGAAGGCATTCCGAATCCTGTGGGTGATCCGCTGTTTGACGCCCTGCGCGCGTTGCGGCGCGAACTTGCGCTGGAAGGCGGCGTGCCGCCCTATGTGATCTTCCATGATTCGGTGCTTCGCGAGATGGCGGCTGCGCGGCCCGGCACCTTGGCGGCGCTGGGCGAGATCGGCGGGGTAGGCGCGCGCAAGCTGGAGGCGTTTGGCGACAGGTTCCTCGAGGTGATCCGGCAGGTCTGAAGCTTCGTCGGGCGCTCATCCGTCGGGACCACGAGCCCTTTGACAAAACCCGCCCAAATCCCCAATTCCCCGTCCATGACCCAGCTCACCGTCGCCGCCCTGCAACTGGCGCTCAATGCGCCCGATGCACAGACCAACATCGAGGCCGTCGCAACGCTGGTCGAGCAGGCGGCGAAGGCCGGCGCGCGCATCGTGCTCCCACCCGAACTCTTCGCCGGACCCTACTTTTGCACCGTGGAAGACGAAGCGCTCTTCGCCCTCGCGCATCCGTTGGCCGAAGACCCGTCTGTGAAGGCCATGCAGACCCTCGCCCGCGGGCTTGGCATCGCCATCCCGACCAGCTTTTTCGAGCGCGACGGGCCGCATTACTACAACACGCTCGCGATGATTGGACCGGATGGCGCGGTGATGGGCACCTATCGCAAGAGCCATATCCCCGATGGGCCGGGCTACGAGGAAAAGTACTATTTCCGGCCCGGCAACACCGGCTTCAAGGTATGGGATGTGATGGGTACGCGCATCGGCGTCGGCGTGTGCTGGGATCAGTGGTATCCTGAATGTGCGCGGGCGATGGCATTGATGGGCGCGGAAGTGCTGTTCTACCCCACCGCGATCGGCACCGAACCTTATGATCCCGATCTCGATACCAGCCGCATCTGGCGCCGCGCGATGCTCGGCCATGCCGCCTCGAACTGCATGCCGGTGATCGCGGCCAACCGCATCGGCAGCGAAAGCATGGGAACCAGTCCCCCGCAGCGCTTCTATGGCCACAGCTTCATCGCCAACCAGTGGGGCGATTTCCTGGCCGAATATGGTGCGGAGGAAACCGGTGTGCTGGTTGCCACGCTCGATCTCGCCGAAGCCGCGCGTCACCGCGCCGGCATGGGCTTTTTTCGCGATCGCCGCCCAGAACTCTACACGCGCCTCGCGCAGGATATCTGAAGCTCAGTGCCCCAGCGCTACCTGATCGCGCTCGGCTCCAACGTGCGCCATCCCCGCCATGGCCTGCCGCCCGCCGTGTTGCGCGCTGCGCTCGCCGCGCTGGCTGACGAGGGGCTGGTGATCGAGGCCGCGTCCCCGTTTATCGCGAGTGCCCCTATCGGCCCCTCGCGCCGCCGCTATGCCAATGCCGCCGCGTGTATTGTTACTCCGCTGTCGCCCCCCGCGCTGCTCGCGCTGCTGCAACGGATCGAGGCACGCTTCGGCCGCGTGCGCCGCGGAGCCCGCTGGGGCGCGCGGACGCTCGATCTTGACATCATCCTGTGGAGTGGCGGCCCTTGGCGCAGCCGCGCACTCACCATACCGCACCTGGCCTTCCGCAAGCGCACTTTCGTCCTCGGCCCTGCCTGCACGGTCGCTTCTGGATGGCGCGATCCCATCACCGGCTGCACCATACGCCACCTTTACGCCCGCTTGACCCGGCCCGTCCCCGCCCCTAGGTGACCCGAACTCCGATTGCGTGTGGGCCCTTAGCTCAGTCGGTAGAGCAACTGACTTTTAATCAGTAGGTCGCTGGTTCGAACCCAGCAGGGCTCACCATATTTTCAATCACTTAGTTGGAAATATAGCGGCCAGAGCGGTCGTCCGGCATCCCTAGCAATCACATAGCAAGCACAACGGACATTTTTGCGCTTAGATCACCTCCACCAGCGCGCAAGGCCCAGCCCGACAAGGTAAGCCCCGGCATCCTCCCCGTTGACCGTCACGCGCGTCAGCGTGCGCCCATATTTGTCAAACCCTAAAGGCTCGATCATAAACCCACCCGCGCGACAGAAAGGCTTGCAGGGCATCCCGCGCCCGATAACCCGCTTGATAGTCGCACCATGCATAGGCGCGCCGCTTATCCTCGCACTTGGGCGAGCCGGGCAATTCCGGGGCATCGATGTTGGCAATGCGGATGCGCTCGCCGCCGCACCGGATCGAATCTCCGTCATGCACTGCGGGGGCTGCGCAGACTGATCCTGCGGCGAGGAAAGCTAGTAAGCTCACTTTCAGATCATGCCCCTCGGATTGTCCAGCGCTTCGGCAAGCAGCGTTCTGGCCGCAAGAGGGGATGTAGTAGGGGGTCGCCGATCAATCGACTGACGACCCCCAAACCAGTTCAATGTGCTGGCGGGGCAACCACGAGCGCTACGTCCTCGTCGATAAACCCTTTGACACTGGCACCAAGTGGCAGCGATGCGCTTGTACCAGTGGTGAAGAAACCGGCGACGGGCACAAATGCAATTGCCGCGACGACGCCAGCCGTCCCTGTGACGCCCTTGTCGTCAAAGATGCCCCTTAGCCGCACTTTCCGGTCGCCGACCGTGACGTAGAGCAGGCGAGCCGCAATTCGACCAGACTTGCCCCACATGCCCTTGTTTCGAACATCGGTAATTTCAGCGAACGCAGGGCTCCCCGCCGGGATTACCGTCACGCCATTGACCATGACTGCGTCCAGCACCTCAAGATGCGCGAGATAGCCCGCTTCAAGTTTCTTACCCTTGGTTGAAAGCGCTTCAGCCATCTTGAGGGTAATCGGCGTGCCAGCGCGAAGGACGTTCGAATCGGCGCTCGTCGCCTGAGCAACGGCGATCGGAGCAGTTGGCGCTGATGGTGCCAGGGCAGCGGACTGCGCGGACGCCAGCCCAGGCGTGACAGCCATTGCGGTTGCAATTGCACCGACTACGAACTTTTTCATCAGAATCCCCCAATTAAATGCCCAGACCGGGCGTAGTCGCTATGGGAGATTTTACCCTGTTACGCAGCA
>CANFIV010000271.1 GCA_947446935.1 Sphingomonadaceae bacterium
CCACAAGGCACCTTGGCATCCTACATTTAGGGTCTTCCCGCGATCGCTCTGCGGGATGCAAGGGGCCTTGGCATGAACAGAATTCTCGCGGGCGCACTCGGGGCCCTGCTGCTGGCCGCGTCGGGCATATTCTGGTGGCAGGGCCGCGCAGCAGATCGGGCGCCCTCCATACCAACACGCCTCGCGCTCGAGGCTGCTGCCACCGCCGACGCAGAGGAGCTTCCCAATTCCGATGCCGGTGATGCGGTTGGGCCGGGCTTGCCCGAAGCCAATGAGCAAAGCCGGGAGCAGAAGCGCTACGACAGGCTCGACAAGAACCGCGATAGCCACATCACCCGCACCGAAATGCTGAGCCCCCGCGTCAAGGATTTCCGAAGGCTTGATATCGACGGGAACAACCTGCTGACGTTTGATGAATGGTCCGTCGCCACCGACAACCGCTTCAAGGCAGCGGACAGGAACGGTGATGGCTGGCTGAGCCGCGAGGAGTTCGCCACAACCAAACAGGAACCCCAAAAAAATCCCGCATGTAAGTGCAAGTAGCAGGGGGCTTATTGACACAATGTCAATCCTGACACTATGTCATTTCCATGGTACGCAAAATCAAGAGCCGTCAAGCAACGAAGCGCGCGCGGACGAGGGACCGGCTGCTGATATCGGCGCAGGCCCTGCTTATGGAACACAGCGCAGCCGGGCTGGGCCTGCGCCAGATCACCACCCACGCCGGCTTGGTGCACGCCACTTTCTATAACTATTACCTTGATATATCCGCTCTTTTGGCCGATCTCGCTGAATTGCTTGGCGCGACTCATGCTGTTGCCATGGCGGGGCTTTTCGAAGGATCGGAGGGGCCTGCGGTACGATTCGCGCGCATCACACGGCAGACCTTGAGGATCGTCGCACTCCAGACGGAGATCGGCCGCTTGATGTTCGATGTGGGCATACCAGCAGACCGGCTCAGCACCGAACTGCGCCTAAGGCTGCAACTCGATATCGCCGAAGGCGCGGGGCGTGGAATATTCCGGGTTGCGGACCCGAATCTGGCTGCGAGTGCGATCGCGGGTGCAATCTTCGGCATAGCACTTGATCTGCACCGAAGCATCCTGCCCCATGCGAAGATCGACGCCGCCACCGCTTTGCTACTGACCCATCTCGGGCTTGAACCCGCCGAGGCGGAGCGCCTCGCGCACGAGCCCATCGAATTTCCGCCACTACCGGAAATGCCGATGCGCTGGCTTGCCCTGCCTGCCGTTGCCTTCACAGGGGCAGACCTGTGAAGCGCGGTTCCAGCCCAGGAGAGACCATTGGCCGAGAAATGCCCGGATTCGATGCGGCATTACTTGGAACCAGTTTCAATGCCGTAGACCCGGGCCGCCGACCGGATCTGATCGTGCAGGCCAACACGACTGAAGACGTGATCGCCGCCGTGAAGCGGGCGCGCGAACAAGGCCTTTCCATCGGCATCTGCTCCGGCGGGCACAGTTGGGCGCAAAACCATATCCGCGACGGCGGGATCATGCTCGATCTCTCGCGGTTGAACAGCATCACGATCAACGAAAACGTTGGCACTGCCATCATCGGCCCGGGCTGCCTCGCGGGCGAACTCAACGCCGCACTGGCCAAGCGCAGCCTCTTCTTCCCCGTGGCGCACGCCTACACTGTCGGCATGGGCGGCTTTTTGCTCCAAGGCGGCTTCGGCTGGAACAGCCGCACCGTTGGCCTTGCCTGCCAGAGTGTGATCGGGATCGACGTTGTGCTCGCAGATGGCACGCTGGTCCACGCGAGCGAACAGAAAAACCCCGAACTGCTCTGGGCGGCCCGCGGTGCAGGGCCCGGGTTCTTCGGGGTCGTGGTACGTTTTCACCTGAGTCTGCACGAACGGCCGAAATTCGTGGGCCTCAAGCTTCAGGTTTTCCGCATCCACCATCTGGAAGAGGTTATGGCTTGGGCCGATCACGTGGGGCCCGACGTTCCTGCCTCGGTCGAGTTCCAGCTGGTGTTCAACCGGCGCGCAGCTGGAATTTTCTCACATGGCATCGAAGTGCTCGCGCCGGTGCTTGCAAATAGCTGGCGCGAGGCACGCGAAGCGGTGGGCTTCATTGATCGCAGCCCGGTCCGGAGCAAGGCCAGTCTCTCGCTGCCGCTTCTGCCCATGTCGCTGAGCACGATGATGAAGACCGGCGAGCGGACACTGTTCCTCCCGAACACCCGCTGGACCGCCGACAGCATGTGGATGGACGGTTCCATCGAACCATTGTTGCCAGCGCTGCGCCAAATCGCTGATACCCAGCCACCTGCGCCCAGCCATGCGCTTTGGCTCAACTGGAATCCGCCGCCCTCGCGACCAGACATGGCGTTTTCGCTCGAGGGGCGCACCTACCTCGCGCTCTACGGCGGCCTGCGCAGCAAGGCGGCGACCACTCCCACCGATGAAACCTGGGCGACCGACCATATGCGCGCGCTGCAGCAGCATAGCCTCGGCATTCAACTCGCCGATGAAAACCTCGGGCGCAGGCCGATGCCTTTCATGGCACCGGCCAACCTTGCCCGGCTCGATGCCTTGCGGGCCCAATACGATCCGCAAGGTCTGTTCCATCCCTATATGGGGCGCCTGTCATGAAGCGCAGTAAACCGATACCTGGCCGCTACCTTGGCTATCGCGCGGCGGACAAGGCGCAAGCCTATGCACGCCATTTCAACCCCGTCCTCCCGCCGATCGCACCCCATGTCGCCGAAGCGCTGGACCGGGGCGGGGTTCCGGAAGTGATCATCCCCGATTGGGAGCGGGCAGCTGGCAGCCTCTTCGGCGGCGAAACTGCGCCAGAGGACGGCTATGTCCTGACCAGTGATGGCGGCATGCGAGTAAGTGTGCGCAGCTTGATGCCCGGCGTTACGCCAGCGATGGTCGATTGGTGGTTCGGCTGGCACGGCGATGAACCCGCCAAATACAAGCTCTGGCACCCGCAAGCGCATATCCATGTCGGCTGGCGCGGCACACCACCCGCCGGAACGAGCGGTCGAGCACTCTACATCGGCCAGACCTCGATCGTGGATGAGTATATCGGCAGCGACCTTGTGCGCGGCGCAATCCAGTTCGTATCCCCCGCCGATATGGGCTTGGCCGATCCGTCGCTGAACGACGACCAGACTGCGACCATGGTCTGCGCCCGGCTCGGGCTCGGCGATGCGCCCATCGATATCGGATTTTTGGCGCACCATGTCCGCGCGGTTCCGGGCGGCAGCGAGATGCGCTCGCGCTTCTGGATGGGCGGGCGCCATGTGGCGGGGCGCAATCTCATTGGGAGTGTTGCCGCCTCCGTCGCCAAACGGGTTCTGCGGCTTACCGACAGCGATGCGCGCGCCGTGCTGGTTCACTGCGCGCAGGAAATGCCGCATCTGGCGACCTTCCTGCCCGCACTCTACGCAGAGTTCGGCCCCGGCGCGGGCTGATCAGGCCTGAACCAGTCCCGGCAGCCACAGCGCGAGATCTGCCTTGGCCCGAGAGGTATAGGCTTCCTTGCGCTGCTTTTTCTTGGTCGCGGGATCTGGCGGCGGAAACAGCCCGAAGTTCACGTTCATCGGCTGATAGGTTTCCGCTTCGGCATCGCCGGTGATGTGCGACAGAAGCGCACCCAGCGCCGAGGTACGCGGCGGCGCGGTCCATTCGCGGCCGGCGATCTCCGCTGCCGCCATCAGTCCAGCAACCAGGCCAACCGCGCCGCTCTCGACATAGCCTTCGCA
>CANFIV010000272.1 GCA_947446935.1 Sphingomonadaceae bacterium
GCACCGCGGGCGGCTCAACGTGCTCGCGAACGTGCTGGCCAAGCCCTACCGCGTGATCTTCCACGAGTTTTCGGGCGGCACCGCAAACCCCGAGGACGTGGGCGGTTCGGGCGACGTGAAGTATCACCTTGGCACCAGCACGGACCGCGAGTTCGACGGGATCAAGGTGCACATGAGCCTGCAGCCGAACCCGAGCCACCTCGAAACGGTGGACCCGGTGGTGCTGGGCAAGACGCGCGCGCAGCAGGCGTTTCGCGACGACATTGGCAAGGGCAAGCACAAGCAGGTGCTGCCTATCCTGATCCACGGCGATGCGGCCTTTGCCGGCCAGGGCATCGTGTGGGAGTGCTTCGGCTTTTCGGGGGTGAAGGGCTACAACACCGGCGGGTGCATCCACTTCATCATCAACAACCAGATCGGCTTCACGACGAGCCCGCAGTTCAGCCGTGGCTCGCCCTACCCCTCTGACGTGGCCAAGGGCGTGCAGGCGCCAATCATCCATGTGAACGGCGATGATCCCGAAGCGGTGACTTTCGCGTGCAAGCTGGCGATCGACTACCGCCAGAAGTTTGGCCGCGACGTGGTGGTGGACATGTGGTGCTATCGCCGCTTCGGCCACAACGAGGGCGACGAGCCCAGCTTCACCCAGCCGCTGATGTATGCGCGGATCAAGCAGCATCCGCCGATTTCCGAAGTCTATGCACGCCGGCTTGTGGATCAGGGCGTGATTGACAAGAGCTGGAAGGGCGAGAACGAGGACCACTTCGTCGCGACGCTGGAGACCGAGTTCGAGGCTTCCAAGAGCTATAAGGCGAACGAAGCCGACTGGTTTGGCGGACGCTGGAGCGGGCTTAACAAGCCGGCCGACCCGGTCACCGCGCGTCGCAACGTGGCGACGGGCATCGACCAGAAGCGCTTTGACAGCCTGGGCCGCACGCTGACCACGGTTCCCGAGGACCTGACGATCCACAAGACGCTGGGCCGCGTGATCGATGCCAAGCGGGCAATGTTCAGCGAGGGCCAAGGCTTCGACTGGGCGACCGGCGAAGCGCTGGCATTTGGCAGTCTGGTGACCGAGGGCTTCAACGTGCGGCTTTCGGGGCAGGATTCGGGCCGCGGCACGTTCAGCCAGCGGCATGCTGTGTGGGTCGATCAGACCGATGAGCGCAAATATGTGCCGCTCGCGACGCTGCCGCATGGCAAGTTCGAGGTGCATGACAGCCCGCTCAGCGAATATGGCGTGCTGGGCTTCGAATATGGCTATGCCAGCGCGGACCCCAAGACGCTGGTGCTGTGGGAAGCGCAGTTCGGCGACTTTGCCAACGGCGCGCAGATCGTGATCGACCAGTATATCGCGGCATCCGAAGCCAAGTGGCTGCGGGCCAACGGGCTCGTGATGCTGCTGCCGCATGGCTATGAAGGCCAGGGGCCGGAGCATTCGTCGGCCCGCATGGAGCGGTTCCTGCAGCTCTGCGCCGAAGACAATATCCAGGTGTGCAACATCACCACGCCGGCGAACTACTTCCACGTGCTGCGCCGGCAGATGCAGCGGCCTTTCCGCAAGCCCTTGATCATCATGAGCCCCAAGAGCCTGCTGCGCCATCCGCTGGCCAAGTCGGTTGCATCGGACTTCGTTGGCGAGGGGCACTTCATGCGCATCCTTTCCGACACCAACCCGGCCTCCGACGAGGACACGCGGCGCGTGGTGCTGTGCAGCGGCAAGGTCGCCTATGACCTGATCGAGGCGCGCGACGCAGCGGGCATCACCGACACGCAGATCATCCGGCTGGAGCAGCTCTATCCCTTCCCGGGCGAGCCGCTGGCGCTGCGGCTATCGCGCATGACCAATCTGGAAGAGGTCGTGTGGTGCCAGGAAGAGCCGAAGAACAACGGTTCGTGGTTCTTTGTCGAGCCGCTGATCGAGGAATCGCTGAAAGCTGCGCACAGCAAGGTCAAGCGTCCGCGCTATGCCGGGCGCAGCGCGGCGGCATCGCCGGCGACCGGCCTCGCCAAGCGGCACGCGGCGGAGCAGGCGGCGCTGGTCAGCAATGCGCTTTCGCTTTCGGTACGCGGCGAGCTGCGGCGCAAGAAGAAGGCCTGATGGCTCCCCATTTCCATTCTCCCTCAGGAAAATGATCCCATGTCTATCGAAGTGAAAGTGCCCGTGCTGGGCGAAAGCGTCAGCGAAGCGACGGTGGGCCAGTGGCTAAAGCAGCCGGGCGAGGCTGTGGCGCTGGACGAGCCCATTGCCAGCCTTGAGACCGACAAGGTTGCGGTGGAAGTGCCATCGCCTGTTGCGGGCATCATGGGCGCGCATATTGCCGCCGAGGGTGAGACCGTGGCGGTTGGTGCAGTGCTTGGGATGATCGAGACGAGCGGTGTGGCGACTTCGCCTGCCCCTGCTGCCGCCCCTGCCCCGGCGGCTGCGGCAGCTCCTTCTGCTGTTGTGGCCGACGATGCGGCGGCGCTGTCTCCGGCGGTGCGGCGTGCGGTGCTGGAGCATGGAATTGATCCCGCGACGGTGAAAGGCACCGGCAAGGATGGCCGGCTGACCAAGGAAGACGTGCTGGCAGCGGCTGTCGCCAAGCAGGCGGCCCCTGCTCCAGTGGTGGCTGCGCCTGTGCCGGTTCCGGCAGCGCCTACAGTGTCCTCGGATGGGCGGCGCGAGGAGCGCGTCAAGATGACGCGGCTGCGCCAGACGATCGCCAAGCGGCTGAAGTCTGCGCAGGACACGGCTGCACTGCTCACCACGTTCAACGACTGCGACATGAGCGCGGTGATGGCCGCGCGCGACAAGTACAAGGACGTGTTCGAGAAGAAACACGGCGTGAAGCTGGGCTTCATGAGCTTTTTCGCCAAGGCCGTGTGCCTGGCACTGAAGGACTTTCCAGCGGTCAACGCGCGGATCGAGGGAGACGAGATCGTCTACCACGATTACGTCGATCTTTCGGTGGCGGTGTCCGCACCCAACGGTCTTGTCGTGCCGGTGGTGCGCGATGTGGACAGCCTCTCGTTCGCAGGGATCGAAAAGGCGATTGCGGCCTATGGCAAGAAGGCGCGCGACGGCACGCTGACGATGGCGGACATGACCGGCGGCACCTTCACGATTTCCAACGGCGGCGTGTTCGGCGGGCTGATGTCCACCCCGATCATCAACCCGCCGCAATCCGCCGTGCTGGGCCTCCACCGGATCGAGGACCGGCCGGTGGTGCGCGATGGGCAGATCGTTGTGCGGCCGATGATGTATCTCGCGCTGAGCTATGATCACCGCCTGATCGACGGGCGCGAAGCGGTGACGGCGCTGAAGACGATCAAGGAAGCGATCGAGGATCCGACGCGCCTGCTGATTGATATGTGATTTGGTACCGGACCTTCGTCATTCCCGCGCAGGCGGGAATCCATGGGCGGCGTAGCACTGGATTCCCGCCTGCGCGGGAATGACGAGGCAAAGTAGAGACATTCAAGCTGCGCGGCGCTTCGCCGCCAAGCGAAAGGCCCAACATGGCTGAATACGACTACGACGTTCTTGTCATCGGTGCCGGCCCGGGCGGCTATGTGGCCGCCATCCGGGCGGCGCAGCTGGGGCTGAAGACGGCGTGTGCCGATGGACGCGCGACACTGGGCGGCACGTGCCTCAATGTGGGGTGCATTCCTTCCAAGGCCTTGCTGCATGGTTCGGAGAAGTTTGCCGAGGCCGTGGATGGCACATTTGCGACTTATGGCATCA
>CANFIV010000273.1 GCA_947446935.1 Sphingomonadaceae bacterium
TCCAGTTGCGGAACTGCTCTGAGCTCAGTTGGCATGGATAGCTCCTCCGGAATTTCTTCCACCATTCTTCTAGTGTCTGTTTGGTTGTGTACGAAATTTTCATACATTTCGTCACAGCTGGTTCGCATTTCACCTCTGCAATTAGAGCACCTGACTCTCTCTCCCACCGACTAAGTCCTGGCGAAGTGGGCGAAAGCCCGGTTAGCCTCGGCCATGCGGTGGGTGTCTTCACGCTTCTTCACCGCGTTGCCGCGGTTGTTGGCGGCATCGAGCAGCTCGGCCGAAAGGCGGGCAGCCATCGTGGTTTCGCTGCGGTTGCGCGCGGCAGTGATCAGCCAACGGATCGCGAGGGCCTGCGCACGTTCGGGACGAACTTCCACCGGGACCTGGTAGGTCGCACCGCCGACGCGGCGCGAACGCACTTCGATCTGCGGCTTCACGTTGTTCAGCGCATCGTGGAACAGCTGCACCGGATCAGCCTTGGCGCGGGTCTGCATGGTTTCCAGCGCGCCATAGACGATGCCTTCAGCAACCGACTTCATGCCATCGTACATGAGGTTGTTCATGAACTTCGACAGGACGTGATCACCATACTTGGGATCGGGCAGGATGACCCGCTTTTCGGGACGACGACGACGAGACATCTTGAAATCCTTCTGTCTTCCTTCACCACGCCCCGGCTCGGGGGCATTTGGCGGTGAATCGGAACCTTACATCTGCGAAGCAGTGGCCCTCTGGCTCAACGAGCCGCAGGCCATCCGCCAGCCGCGGATCACTTCGGACGCTTGGCGCCGTACTTCGAGCGGGACTGCTTGCGGTCCTTGACGCCCTGTGTATCGAGCACACCGCGCAGCACGTGATAACGCACGCCGGGAAGATCGCGCACACGCCCGCCGCGGATGAGCACCACCGAGTGCTCCTGCAGGTTGTGGCCTTCGCCCGGAATGTACGAAATGACTTCGCGCTGGTTGGTCAGACGGATCTTGGCAACCTTGCGGAGCGCCGAGTTCGGCTTCTTCGGGGTCGTCGTATAGACGCGGGTGCAAACGCCGCGCTTCTGCGGGTTCTGCTCCATCGCAGGGACCTTGGACTTGGCCTTCTGCGGGACGCGACCCTTGCGGATCAGCTGGTTGATTGTAGGCATGAAAGACTCTTCACCTTGGTTGCAGGTGGAGCCAGACCGAGGTGAAGGGCTTGCCCTCATCCAGCGGCGGAGCGAATACCACTCCAAAGCGCTGAACCCAGTGGGACCGCGCCTGACGCTGGATGAGCCGAAAACACTCCACCCAGGGCAGAACGCCACCGGGTTACTTTGACAGCTAGCGGATCGACTTGATCCCCTCACCCGATTCGGGCCATGGGACCAAACACAAGAAGGCCCGCAAATGACGGCAATTCCGCCATTCAGGGCCCACCATACCGCACACCGGCAATGTTCAGCTCTAATTCCCCGAAGGCGGCAGGCCGCTCCGGTTCGAAGCGCCCTTAAGGCGGAACGCACCCCGGGTCAAGGACCGACGCACGCTGCCCCGTGGGGCGTCAGGATAATGAGCCCCCGAGCGTCCCGGCCCCCTTGGTCCGGGACGCTCGGAATCTATTCCGCCGCCTCGGCCAGCTGCCCGTTCAGCGGGCTGGCGTGGCGCAGGATAACGCCGATTGTCTGGTCGAAGGTTGCCAGGGTAGTTCGGAGGCAATCCTCCATTGCCGCGAGACCCTGTTCGGTCAGGCGCACGAAAGTGCGGCGGCCGTCGCGGGCGTCCTCTTGCCGCTCCAACAACCCTTGCTCCTCGAGCGTGCGCAGCCAGCGCAGCGCCGTCGTGGGTGGCACATGGGCGCCGATACAGGCACTGGTGGTCGGAACCGGGCGGTTTTCGCGCGTCGCGACATACAGATCGAGCAGGATGTCCCACGTGGGTTCCCCAAACAGATCTGCGGGCAGGTACCGCGAACGACGATGCCGAAGAGTGTAAATCTCGCGCGCGAATGCCAGCAGGGTATCCGCCGATATCTGGCTCGGTGCTGCCCCTTTCTCTGCACCCAACCCCGGAACGGCAGCGACAGCGGCAACGGCCACAGCCTCGGTGGGGTCGGGATTGCCGATGGGTTCGGCTGCAGCGATGAGCCCGATTTTGCGTTTCGCGGAGCGGCGGAGTGCCCGGTCTGGGAGGCGGGTGCGGCGGCCGGTCATCGGTTGGCCCCCGTGCGGCGCTTTGAGCTGCGACGCATCACATCAGCCTCCAGGAATGATAGCGGCCTATTCGTCGCTGTCGCGACACGTGGGCACCAGTGCCGATCGCCAGCACTAGTATCTGAAACAGAAATGGCATTTGCGTCATTGTCCAATAGGCTCGGCGGACCATGTCCACTTCCCACAGCTTGGCGATATGGCCGAGCACGACGAGGACCTGTGAGGCCGAAACCCACAGCGGCCAGCCGCGATTGGCGTAAAGCGCCACCCATAGCAGGGTGAAGAAGGCCCAGGTGTCGATCACCAGGTGTCCTGGATTGACCGTGTACCAGGTCGGAACGCCGAAGAGTGTATGATTGACCATATCCAGCAGGAATATGGAGACGAGAACTGTCGCCACCAGTTGTTCAGGCTCGCCCCCACGGCGGGCCGCAAACAACGCGGTGGAGATCAGGCATAGACATAGGATCCACAGCCAAAGCATGGCGCATCAGAATCCCCGCCCAACCGAGCAGGCCGGCATTACGCCGCCCGCGCAGCCGCGGCAGCCGCCGCATCGACCGAGTCCTCACCGGCCAGAACCGCAGCCGGCGGGCACTTGTCGCTGCCGCCGCAGGTTTCGACAGAAATCGTACTGAGCCGCCCATGGACACGAGCCAGTTCACCGCCGGCATCGACCATGGCCTGCTGGCTCTTGACCAAGCGCATCAGCGCATCCTGACCAAGGAACGGGGAAACACCGGTTTCGCGACGCGCACCGACCATCGTGGCAAGCAGCGTGGCCTGACGCAGAAGCGCCTCGTCGAGCGCGGCTTCGGCCTGATGCAGATCACGGGCAATCCGCAGCTGCGCCACCGAGAGCGGCATTTCAGAAGCAATCTGATTGGTAAAAGTGGTCATTGCACTCTCTTCCTGCTTGGAGCCCCCCCGGGCCCGCAAAATTCCAAGAACGAGGAGAGGTTCGCTCGGATCAGTGAGCGATGATCTGGGCAAGCTGCGCAAACATTGCGAGGCCGCCCATCACGATCAGGATCAGGAACATGGCAAAGACCGCAATTGTGCCTAGCCGTACGTATGTTCCATATGGCCCGTCGAACATCTCCGGAAGGACATGGTGGTAAGGTTCGGCCACGGCCTCCCCGCCGGCGAGCGCAACCTTGGGAAGCGTCTCGCGGCGGGAAAGCAGTGGTTGTTGCCTCACCACCAAATCATCCCGAGACGGAATGTGCATGGCATCATCGCCCGATGCGACGTCGGAAAAGCCATATACGGATCGTTCGTATATGGCTGCATTTGCCGCGGAATCCGCGACAAGACGGCGATAGGCCTGCGCCACCTCGCCTCGCGTTGCGACACCCAGCTTGGCACGGGCCAGCATGATGCGCTGATCCACAGTATGAGGTGATATACCCAGCTTGCGGGAAATCTCTTTCGAGGTCTTGTGCTCGATCAGCAAGTCGAGCACGTCACGCTGCTTACTCGTTAACGAAGTCAAAACATCCAACACGGGGTCCACCTGCGAATGTGCCGGTGATGGCA
>CANFIV010000274.1 GCA_947446935.1 Sphingomonadaceae bacterium
CAAGGCTGGCGACCAGACGGGGGCGGGGTGTGGCGGCTGCGGCGAATTCGATGATCATCTTGGGCTCCTGCCGGAAAAATGGCACACGCCGCAGGTCATGATCGACCGGACGCGAATTGTGGGTTTGCAGTTAAGCGGCGCGGGTGCGATAGGCAAGGCCATGCAACCCGCCCCGCGGCCGCTGCCGCAAGCCTTTTTCCGATGCTTGCGGCCGCTGTGCGTCGCACCCATACGCCCCGTTCTGGCCGCCATAGGGGCCGTTTCGCTAAGCTTCTCGCAAGCTGCGGCGCAGCCCGTCGCTGCCGCAACGAATGCAGCCCCTTCCGCGCCCAAAGGGGCAACTGTAGCTGATGAGATCCGCTTTCAGGCGGACCGGGTCACGTATGGCAGCGATGCCGAAGAGATAACTGCCACCGGGAATGTCGTGCTGCGCCGGGGCGAACAGACCGTGCGCGCCGACAGCGTGACGTGGGACCGCAAGACCGGCAAGATCGAGGCCAACGGCAACATCCGCTTTGTCGATGACGCAGGCAACATTCTCTACACCGACAAGGTCGAGCTGACCGACGCACTCAAGGCCGGGGCGATCGAGGACATGCTGCTCGTGCTGCGCCAGGGCGGCCGCCTTGCTGCGCGTCGCGGCGAGCGCGCTGCCAACGGCGATCTCGTGCTCCACGATGCGGCCTTCTCCGGCTGCGCGGTCGAGAGCGACACCGGTTGCCCGAAGCGGCCCAGCTGGGAAGTGACGGCGGTCAAGGTCACGTATGACGCCGCGCAGCAGCGGGTGCACTACAAGGGCGCGCTTCTGCGCGTCTTTGGCCTGCCGATCCTGCCGCTGCCCGGCCTCGCCCATACATCGGACTTCCGCGCGGAAAGTGGCCTGCTCATCCCGGACTTCCGCTTCAGCGCGGCCAACGGCGCGGAGATCAGCGACACTTACTACTGGCGCCTCGCGAAAAACAAAGACCTCGCGGTCACCGGCTATGCCTTTACCGGCGCCCTGCCGATGGTCTCGGCCCGCTATCGCCAATTGACCGGCAACGGTGCCTATCAGATCACCGGTTATCTCACCCGCAGCGCCCGCATCAATGTCGGCAGCGGCACGGTGACCGCCGCCAATGCGCAGGAGCAGCTCTTCCGCGGCTATTTCGAGGCGAACGGCCGGTTCCAGCTCTCCGATGCGTGGAGCCTCACCGGCTTTGGCCGCTATGCCGGCGACCGCACATTCCTGCGCCGCTACGATATCAGCCGCGACGACCGCCTGCGCTCGACCATCAATCTCGAACGGATCGACGATTCGAGCTATTTCAGCCTCGCCGGCTGGGCTGTGCAAACCTTGCGCAGCGGCGACCGGCAGGGGCTCGTGCCGATTGCACTCCCCGCGCTCGAATACCGCCGCCGCATCGTCCCGCCCAGCATCGGCGGCACGCTGGAGCTGGAGGCCAACAGCCTCGCGCTGACTCGATCGGGCGGACAGGATACGCAGCGCGCATTTGCCCGCGCGCAGTGGGACCTGCGCACCATCACCGGATTCGGCCAGGAAGTCACGTTCACCGGCCTTGTGCGCGGCGATATCTATCACAGCACCGGCAACGACCTCACCAGCACGGTGCTCTATCGCGGCCTTCCGGGTTGGCAGGCGCGTGGCATTGCCACCGCCGCGATCGATGTGAAGTGGCCGCTGATCGGCGCAGCTTTCGGCGGCACGCAAGTGCTGACCCCGCGAGTCCAGCTTGTCGCCACCCCGCACGTCCGAAATCTCGCCATTCCCAACGAAGATTCGCGCTCGGTCGAACTGGAGGATTCCAACCTCTTCGCGCTGAACCGCTTCCCGGGCCACGACCGGATCGAGGACGGCGTGCGCGTGACGTACGGTGCGGACTGGCAGCTCACCCGGCCCGGCTGGCGCGTGATGACAACCATCGGCCAGAGCTACCGCCTCTCCACCCAGCAGACCCTTCTGCCAGATGGCACCGGTCTCTCCTCGCGCGTATCCGACGTGGTCGGCCGCACGGAGCTGCGCTTTCGCGACATTGTCCAGTTCACCCACCGCTTCCGGCTCGACAAGGATGGGCTGAAGCTGCGCCGCAACGAGTTCGACGCGACGATCGGCGATCACCGGACTTACGCCGAAATCGGCTACCTGAGGCTCAATCGCAATATTCCCACCACTTTCGAGGACTTGCGCGACCGCGAGGAACTGCGCTTTTCGGGGCGCGTGGCCTTTGCGCGCCACTGGTCGGTGTTCGGTTCAGGCGTCGTCAACCTCACGCGCCGGGCCGATGACCCGACCCAGACGTCGAACGGTTTCCAGATGCTGCGTCACCGCTTGGGCTTTGCCTATGCGGATGATTGCCTCGATCTCGCGCTCACCTGGCGTCGCGACTACATCACAACCGGCGACGCGACCAAGGGCAACACGATCCAGTTCAACATTTCGCTGCGCAACCTCGGCGTGCGTTAGCGCCAAGATTTCCTCCGTTTTGCTTTCATCGTGGTTGCAATCGGGCTATCGCGGCGTCACTCACCTCGGGTTCAGGCGGGATTCCTTAGGACTTCCCCGATTGAACCACGCCGGAGCCAGATACGACGCGGGCGATTTCGTGCCGCATAACAGGCCACATCACAGGATCCTCTGATTGCCATGAAGATTGGGTTTCGCTTGTTTTCCGTCTCCGCGCGCGCAGCACTCACCCTCGGCGTCCTCGCGGTCGCTGCAGCGCCGCTCGCCGGTACCATGGCCTCGGCGCAGACCCTGCTCGATCCGGCCGAAGAAGCGCCACCGGCCCAGTCCGGTGCGCTGAACCTGCCCGCCAATCCCACGATCTTTGGCAAGGCCGATCCCAACTTGCGCCGCGCCACCGCGATCGTGAACGGCGAGATCGTGACCGGCACCGATATCGACCAGCGCCTCGCGCTCATCGTCAGCGCCAATGGCGGCAAAGTCGCGCCCGAGGAAATGGAGCGCCTGCGCCTGCAAGTGCTGCGCAACCTGATCGACGAAACGCTGCAGATTCAGGAGGCCAAGGCCGCCAATATCGACATCGACGAGGAGGAGGTCATGCAGACCTTCAACCGCGTTGCGCAGCAGAACTTCGGCCAGAACCCGGCCGCGCTCGAAAAGTACCTCGCCGGCATCGGCTCCTCCTCCGCCTCGCTCAAGCGCCAGATCAAGGGCGAGCTTTCGTGGCAGCGCCTGCTGCGTCGCAACGTCCAGCCATTCATCAACGTCTCGGATGGCGAAGTGCGCGAGATGATGGACCGCATGAAGGCCGCCAAGGGCACAGAGGAATACCGCATCGGCGAAATCTTCCTCTCCGCCACCGACGAAACCAAGCCACAGGTCCTCGCCAACGGACAGAAGATCATGGAGCAGCTCAAGGGCGGCGGCAGTTTCGTCGCCTATGCGCGCCAGTATTCCGAAGCCTCGACCGCTGCGGTCGGCGGCGATCTCGGCTGGATCCGGCTTGCCCAGCTCCCGCCTGAACTCGCCACCCCGGCAGCGCAGATGAACCCCGGCCAGCTCATTGGGCCGGTAGAACTGCGTGGCGGTTATTCGATCCTCTATCTCATCGACAAGCGCCAGGTGCTCACGGCCGATCCGCGCGATGCGATCCTAAGCCTCAAGCAGATCTCGATCGCGTTCCCCAAGGGCACGCCCGAAAAGGACGCTGCCGCAAAGGCCGCCGCTTTCGCCAAGATGGCCAAGGACATCCACGGCTGC
>CANFIV010000275.1 GCA_947446935.1 Sphingomonadaceae bacterium
CTTCGGCATCTATTCGATCAACACGCGCGGCGGTTGGCGCGCATCGACTGCCAACGCCTATCTCTGGCCGGTGCGGAAACGGCCCAACCTAGCCATTCTCAAGAAATCGCAAGCCATGCGCGTGTTGATCGAGGACGGGCGCGCCGTGGGCGTCGTCTACCGGCAGGGCAACGTGGAACAGACCATCCGCGCGCGGCGCGAGGTGATCCTGTGCGCGGGCGCGATCGGGTCACCGCACCTGCTCCAGCATTCGGGCATCGGCAACGGCGCGGTGCTGCGCGACAATGGCATCCCAGTGCTGCGCGATGCACCCGCCGTGGGCCGCAATCTGCAGGATCATCTTGCGGTCAGCTATTTCTACAAGACCCGTGTGCCCACGCTCAACAACGTGCTGTTTCCGCTCATCGGCAAGGCGCGCGCGGCAATGCGCTATGCCTTCGATCGCAGCGGACCGCTCTCGATGAGTGTGAACCAGGCGGGCGGTTTCGTGCGCGGCGGACCGGATGCGGCGCGGCCCAACCTCCAGCTCTATTTCAGCCCGGTGAGCTACACTCAGACGCCTTTGGCCGCGCGCAAGTTGCTCAATCCCGACCCGTTTGCGGCCTTCCTGCTCTCGTTCAACAGCTGCCGGCCGACGAGCCGGGGGCATCTGCAGATAGCCTCATCCGATCCTTTCGCGCCGCCCGCAATCTTCCCCAACTATCTCGACACCGAGCATGACGTGGAGGAAGCCCGCGCAGGCGTCCGCTTGCTCCGCAGCATCGCGCGGACCAATCCGTTGGCTGAAATCATCACCGAGGAAATGGTTCCAGGCCCCGGTCTGGAGAGCGAAGACGACCTGCTGGCGGACTTCCGCGCACGGGCCGATACCGTCTATCACCCAACCTCTACCTGCATGATGGGACCGGACCCGAAGACCTCGGTGGTGGACAGCCAGTTGCGCGTGCATGGCGTGGCCGGGCTGCGGGTGATCGATGCCTCGATCTTCCCAACGGTTACGAGCGGCAACGCCAATGCGCCAACGGTGATGGTGGCCGAAAAGGGTGCGGCAATGGTGCGGGCGGGCAATTAGGTCGCGCTTGGGGTATGAGCGTCACCCCGGATCAACTCCGGGGCGACGAAGCCCACATCACCGGCGCGGCACGACTTCGTAGCCCGGCTCTTCGGGCTCATCATCGACCATGTCTGCCGGGAAGCCTGTGCCCAGCACCTTGATGCCCACCGGCTCTTCGTAGCGGCGGATGATATTGGGCGAGTTCTCGCGCGGGCCGTAGGCGGCCTCTCCTTCCTTGAACAAGCGCACGATCAGCGGTGACATTTCGACTGGCACGCCGGTTTCCTGCGCGATCTTGTCGAACAGGCCGACGTCCTTGGACACCAGATCCATCGTGAAGTTGATGTCGCGGCTGCCGTTGAGGATGACCTGCGATTCCGTCTCGTGGACGAAGCTGTTGCCCGAGGAGATGCGGATCGCCTCGTACGTCGTATTCATGTCGAGCCCCATGGCCTTGCACACGGTCAACGCTTCGGCGAGCGCGACGAGGTGCGCGGTGCAGAGGAAGTTGGTCATGACCTTGAGCTGCGAGGCGGTGCCCCAGTCCCCCGTATGGAGCACGCGGCGGCCGAGCGTGGTGAGCACGGGCAGCACGCGCTCAAAGCCTTCGCGCGGACCGGCGGCAAAGATCGAGATATTGCCGGTATCGGCGCGGTGGCAGCCGCCCGAAACCGGGCATTCCATGAACAGGCCGCCGCGCGCCTCGACGAGCGGGCCAAGGCGCAGGACCTCTGCATAGTCGGTCGTGCTCATTTCCATCCAGACTTGCCCGGGGCGCATCACGGCAAGGAAGCCATCCTCGCCTTCGGCAACAGCCGCGCTGGCAGCGGGGGACGGCAGACACGTGATGATGACGTCCACCGCCTCGCCCAGCGCGGCCGGGCTCGCCGCTTCCTTGGCGCCTCGCGCGACATATTCGGCCACAAGCTCGGGATTGAGATCGCGCACGGTGACGTCATGACCGTTGCGGATCAGGCTGCCCGCCAGCTTGCCGCCGACATTGCCGAGGCCGATGAAACCGATCTTCATAAAACTCTATTCTCCGGGGATCAGCACGATCTTGCCGATGTGCTTCTTTTCAAGAAAGGCGCGCTGCGCCGCGACGATTTCGGCCAGTGGCCAGGTGGCGGCGACAACGGCGCGGATTTCTCCGCGCTCGATATAGCCGACAAGATTGGGAAAGACTTGCGGTTCGAGGATCGTGCAGCCGTAGAGCGTCAGATCCTTGAGATAGAGCGTGCGCAGATCGAGGTCGGCAATCGGGCCCGAAATCGCACCGGCGACACCATAGCGTCCGCCGCGCTTCAAGACATCTAGCAAAGCCGGAAAACCAGCGCCGCCAGCTACGTCGATCACCACATCAAAGTGCTCGTTGCCGAACAAGGCAACGAGATCGGCATCACGCGATTCAACGCGGCTGGCACCGAGCGCGCGCACGCCGTCCGCCTTGTCGGCGCTGGCAAGCGCGATGACTTCGGCCCCGCGCCGTTTGGCGAGTTGCACCGCCGCCGAACCCACACCACCCGAAGCGCCCGTCACCAGGACGCGCTCACCCGCAGCCAGCGCGGTGCGGGTCAGCATGTTTTCCGCCGCCGAATAGGCGCAGGGGAACGAAGCAAGTTCGACATCGCTGAGCGAGGTTTTGATGCTATACGAGTGCGCCGACGGCACACGGGCATATTGCGCAAAGCCGCCATCGACTTCGGAGCCGAAATAGGTCGCCTCGAACCGGCTGGCACCTCGAAATACGGGTTCGACGAGTACTCGCTCGCCGATGCGAGCGGGATCGACACCCTCACCCACCGCGACAATGTGCCCACAGGCGTCCGCGCCCTGAATGCGCGGAAACTGCGGCACAGCGCCGGTCCAGCCCGAATCCTCGGTCTTGGCTTCGGCAAATCCGTAGCCGCCGCCCGCTTCGGTCGCGGTGACGACGGCCTTGGAATACCACGCGGTGCGGGTGTTGATATCGGTGTTGTTGACCCCGGCTGCGCCGACACGGATCAGCACTTCGCCCGGGCCCGGCTTCGGCACCGATACATCGGTGCGGTACGACAGGCATTCGAAGCCGCCGTTTGCTGTCAGCAGCACCGCCGCCATCGTGGCCGGGACAGCGTCCATAAACTCAGTCCAAGGCCGGGAGCTGAGATTTGAGGTGGGCGAAATGGGCGTAGGACATGCCCCGGTAGTCATCCCAACCACGCGCGGTCTTTTCCGCGATTTCATCGGAGAGAACATTCAGCGGCTGACCGCTGGCGTAAGCAAGCAGCAGCGTCTGTGCCGCCTTTTCGAAGAAATAGAGGTCCTCGAACGCCTCGGCCACAGTGTTGCCGGTGCAGGTCAGGCCGTGGTTGCCCATCAGCAATGTCTTGTGGTTGCCGAGTGTGGCAGCAAGACGCATGCCCTCTTCCGCCTCGTCGGCAATCCCGCCGAAGCCCTGATCGATCGCAAGCCGCCCGAAGAAGCGCGCGGTGTTGTTGTCGAGTGGCAGCAGGCGCGGATCGGCCAAGGTGGCCAGCGCGGTGGCATGCGGCGGATGGCAGTGGATGATCACGCGCGCGGTGGGGCATTGCCGGTGCACGGTGCCGTGGATCGTCCAGGCCGAAGCGTCTGGCGCATCGGGCCGGTTCATCACCTCGGGATCGTCGGCATCGAGCAGCATCAGGTCA
>CANFIV010000276.1 GCA_947446935.1 Sphingomonadaceae bacterium
ATGATGTGAACCTGATGTGCCATGCCGCACGCATTGGCATTGCGTCACGGGCCCGGCAAGCCTTAGGGTCCTGAAGGGAAGGGGGCACCATGCCGCAGCGCGCATTGATCGAACAAAGACCGTGGCTTCTCGCCAGCCTTGTCGCCGGAATCAGCTACTGGTTCGTGGCGGACAGCGCGATCCCGGGCCTCTGGCTGATTCTCTGGAAAGGCGCGGGCGTGGCGCTGCTCGGCATCTATGCCTGGGCCCACCATCCGGTGCGCGATGCACACCGCATCGCGCTCGTCATGGCGCTCGGTGCCCTTGGCGACATGATTCTGGAAGTGAACTTCACCGGCGGCGCGCTGGCCTTTTTCGCCGGGCACATGGTCGCAATCGCGCTGTATTTCCGCCACCGCCGCGCCGATCTGGACACGCAGGACAAGAGAACAGCCGTCGCTCTGTTGATCGGCATCCCGGCCCTGTCTTTCGGATTGACCGGGAAGCCCGAGGTCACTTTTTACGCACTGGCGCTCGGCGGGATGGCTGCAGCCGCGTGGTCCAGCGATCTTCCGCGCCTGCGGGTGGGGCTGGGCGCGGTGATGTTTGCCGTGTCAGACCTGCTGATCTTCGCGCGTATGGGGCCAATGGCGACAAGCGCCGTGCCGCACCTGCTGGTCTGGCCGCTCTATTACTTCGGGCAATTCCTGATCACCGTCGGCGTGGTCGGCGCGCTGCGCCGCAAGGGTGAATTCGCCGCCGCCTGACTCTTCGCTCGCCATCACTCCCAAGTTGGCAATTCAATGCCAACGCCATCATTCATTCCAAACGTCGTCACCGAAAACCAACCTCGTCATCCCAGCGTAGGCGGGGATCCAGAGCGGCTGACATACCCTTCGCGGGTTGGGTTCTCGCCATCGCGTAAATGACAAGAATTGGGGGCAGGGAGGGTCTAACCCGCGACCGGCAGGCGCACCGCTCCATCTGCATCGCGTTCCAGTGGTCCATAAGCCAGCACCGCATTGAGGGGCAACGCGGCGTAGATATGTGGAAACAGCTGTCCCCCGCGCGAAGGTTCCCACTTCACCGCTTCGCCCAGCACCGCCAGATCGACTGCCGCGACATGCAGGTCCGTCTGTCCGGCAAAGTGCTTTTCCACCGTTTCGGTCACCTGCTGCTCGGTCGAGAGGTGGATATAGCCATCAGCCAGATCGATCGGTGCACCGGCAAACACGCCTTCCGTTTCCAGCACCGCCATCTGCGGCCCGGTCAGGACTTTGTACGCAACCAGTGGCTGATCGCTCATTCCGGCGCTTCGCTTTCCCCACCATCGTCCACCCCGGCTTCAGGGCCGGCTTCCGGCTCTTCCAGACGGACTGCGCTCACCACGTGCTCGCTGTCGGAAACGTGGAACAGCCGCACCCCGGCGGTCCCGCGCCCAATCACGCGCAGGCTGGTCAGCGGCAAGCGGATCAGCTTGGCCTGATCGGTGACGAGCATGAGTTGGTCTGCCTGCGTCGCCGGGAAGCTCGCCACCACTGGCCCGTTGCGGCCGATATTGTCGATATTGGTGATGCCCTGTCCGCCGCGGCCCGTACGGCGATATTCGTAGGCGGAGGACAACTTGCCATAGCCATTGGCGCAAACCGTCAGGATAAACTGTTCCCGCACCTGCAATTCGGCATAACGCTCCGCCGAAAGCGAAGGCTCGCCATCCTTTTCGCCTTTCCACGGCGCGAAGCGGACATACTCCTCGCGCTCCTCCGCACTCGTGCCCACGCGATGCAGGATGGAAAGCGAGATAACCTCGTCATCGCCTTTCAGCGTCATGCCGCGCACGCCGGTCGATGTCCGGCTCGTGAACTCGCGCACTTCGTCGCCGGCAAAGCGGATCGCCTTGCCCGCACGCGTTGCAAGCAGCACGTCGTCGCTGGCCTCTAACAACGCCACCCCGATCAGGTGGTCCGCATCGTCCTCCTCGAACTTCATCGCAAACTTGCCGTTGCTCGGCACATTGGCGAAGGCGTCCATCGAATTGCGCCGAACATTACCCTTGGCGGTGGCGAACACCACCGAGAGCTTGCCCCACTCCGCTTCGTCCTCGGGCAGCGCGAGCACTGTGGCAATCGTCTCGTCCGCGTCCAGAGCAGGAAGCAGGTTCACCATCGGCCTCCCGCGCGTGGTCGGCCCGCCTTCGGGCAGGCGCCAGACTTTGAGGCGATAGACCTTGCCCTTGGTCGAGAAGAACAGCACCGGCGTATGGGTCGAAGTGACGAGCATCGTCGCCACCGCATCCTCTTCCTTCGTCGCCATGCCACTGCGGCCCTTGCCGCCCCGGTTCTGTGCGCGGAAGGTGGAGAGCGGCGTGCGCTTGATATAGCCGTCGAGGGTAATGGTCACGACCATCTCCTCGCGCTCGATCAGATCCTCGTCGTCGATCCCGTCGGCAGGGGCGGTGATCTCGCAGCGCCGCGGCGTGGCATAGACATCGCGCACCGCGATCAGTTCCTCGCGCATCACCGCATAGAGCTTCTCGATATCGCCAAGGATCGCGAGGTATTCGGCAATCGCTTTGGCGAGCACTTCAAGCTCGGCGCCGATCTCGTCACGGCCGAGCGCAGTCAGGCGATGGAGACGAAGATCGAGAATCGCGCGCACCTGCGTCTCGCTCAGGCGGTAGCTCGCACCCGTGCCCTCAAGCGCCTCATCCTCGATCGCCTCGACCAGACGGATGTATTGCGCGATCTCGCCGATCGGCCATTCGCGTGACAGCAGCGTCTCGCGCGCGAGCGTCGGATTGGCTGAAGCGCGGATGATCCGCACCACTTCGTCCATGTTGGTCACCGCAACGACCAGACCGAGCAGGATATGGGCCCGGTCGCGCGCCTTGTTCAGCTCGAACTTGGTGCGGCGCTGGATCACTTCCTCGCGGAACTGGACAAACGCCTCGATGATGTCCTTGAGCGTCAGGACTTCAGGTCTGCCGCCACGGATCGCCAGCATGTTCGCCGGGAAGTTCGATTGCGCGGGCGTGTTGCGCCAGAGCTGATTGAGCACGACTTCGGGCGTCGCATCGCGCTTGAGTTCGATGACAACGCGCACGCCTTCGCGGTTGGATTCGTCGCGGATGTCGGCAATGCCTTCGATCCGCTTATCCTTGGCCGCTTCGGCGATCTTCTCGACCAGCCCGTTCTTGCCGACCTGATAGGGGATCGAGGTCAGCACGATGGACTTGCGCCCTTCGCCGCGCCCGCCCTTCGCATCCTCGATCACATGACGCGCGCGCATAACGATCGAGCCGCGGCCTTCGGTATAGGCTTTGCGCGCGCCGCTGGTGCCGAGAATCAACGGGGCGGTCGGGAAATCCGGTGCCGGGATGATCTGGATCAGTTCTTCGATCGTGATCGCCGGGTTCGCCATATAGGCAAGGCAACCGTTGATCACTTCACCCAGATTGTGCGGCGGAATGTTGGTCGCCATGCCGACGGCGATGCCGCCCGCGCCATTGACCAGCAGATTGGGGAAGCGCGCGGGCAGAACCACCGGCTCGCTTTCCGAACCGTCGTAGTTCGGCTGGAAGTTGACCGTATCCTTGTCGATATCGGCCAGCAGCGAGTCGGCCACTTTGGCAAGGCGCGCTTCGGTATAGCGCATCGAGGCTGGCGGATCGGGGTCCATCGAGCCAAAGTTGCCCTGGCCGTCGATGAGCGGCAGCCGCATCGACCAGTCCTGCGTCATGCGC
>CANFIV010000277.1 GCA_947446935.1 Sphingomonadaceae bacterium
AAATTATCCCAGCGCGATCGCCACGCGTTTCGATGCACCTGCAGAAGAGGAGGCCAGCGTGGTCGGCTGTCTGTGCACGCCGCTTGACCGCCTGGCTGACAAGGGCGGCTTCCCGCGCGCCGACGAGGGCGACCTTGTCGCGGTGTTCTGCGCCGGTGCCTATGGTGCCAGCGCCAGCCCGGTGCACTTCCTCGGCCATGGCCCGGCCGCTGAACTGCTGGTGAACACAAACTACTGATTCTCAGCTTTTAACTACTTGTCCTCTTGTCGTCCCGCTTCGGGACTTGGCTGGAATTACGCTTGTCTGACACCCGGGTAGGCGATCAGGACTAACGGTATCTTCACCCTTTTTAGCGATAGCCCGGAAACAAGGGCTTTGCCGTCTGGTCCCGCAAAGGGACAGGCGAGCTGGCCCTAGAAGCGCGCAAAAGGACCCTTGATGCCCAATTACTCGCGTCTCACCCGTTTGCTGGCCGGCACGGCCATGGTGAGCCTTATGCTCAGCGGTTGCGCGGGTTCGGGCGGCGGCGCGCAGTTGCCGCAGGCTTCGTTCGTGGCGCTGCAGGAAGGCCCGGGCGAGGAATATGTGATCGGGCCGCTCGACGATCTCACCATTTTCGTGTGGCGCAACCCTGAACTCGGTGCATCGGTGCAAGTGCGGCCCGACGGGCGCATTACGACGCCGCTGATTACCGACATGCCTGCGGTGGGAAAGACCCCCTCGATGCTCGCCGAGGACATCAAACTCCAGCTGTCGCAGTATATCCAGGAGCCGATCGTTTCGGTCATCGTCAACAAGTTCTCGGGCACGTTCAGCCAGCAGGTGCGCATCGTGGGCGCCACGGGCAAGCCGGCTTCGATCCCATACCGCGCCAACATGACCCTGCTCGATGCGATGATCGCGGTCGGCGGGCTTTCCGAATATGCGGCGGGCAACAAGGCGCGGCTGGTGCGCTTCGACAAGCAGACCGGCAAGCAGAAGGAATACAGCGTGCGCATCGGCGATCTGCTGCGCAAGGGCGATACCCGAGCCAATGTTATGCTGACGCCCGGCGATGTGATCATCATTCCGGAAAGCACGTTCTGATGGTGCGGCAGGCAACCCTGGCCAGCGCGCGGAGCGCGGCATGACCAGCATTTTTGAAGAAGTGCGCATCGCGCTCTACAGCATCTGGAACCGGCGCTGGCTGGCGCTCGGGGCGGCGTGGCTCATCTGCCTTCTCGGCTGGCTGGTCGTCGCCACGGTGCCCAACACTTACGAATCCAAGGCGCGCATCTTCGTCCAGATCGATGACGTACTTTCCGACCAGATCGGGATCGGCGGCGACCGCAAGCGCGATATCGAGCGTGTGCGTCAGACGCTGACCAGTTCGGTCAATCTCGAGAAAGTCGTCCGTGCGACGCGGCTGGGCGACAAGGTGACCTCCGACAAGCAAATGGAAAGCACGGTTGCGGGCCTTGCCAAGAACATCAAGGTGATCAGCCAGCAGGACAACCTGTTCGAGATCAGCGCCAATTCGGGCAGCAAGGCCTTCACCGACGTCCAAAACGCAAAGCTGGCGCAGGATATCGTGCAGAAGATGATCGATATCTTCCGCGAAGAGAACCTGGCCGGCGGACGCGGCGAAATGAGCGACACACTGGCCTTCATGGATCAGCAACTGGCTGACCGGCAGAAGGATCTCGAGGCGGCCGAACAGAAGCGGCAGGCGTTTGAAACCAAGAATGCCGCGCTCATGCCCGGCACCGGCTCGCTCATCGGTAAACTGGAAGGCGCGCGCTCTGAACTGCGCGGTGTCGAATCCGATCTGCTCGCTGCGCAAAGCGCGCTGGCGTCGATCAACGGCCAGCTTTCCGGCACGCCGCCGACGATCATGCTGCCCGGCAGCCAGGGCGGCGCGCACGGCGCGCTGGCGCAGGCGCAGGCCGATCTCGGCGCGATGCGTGCACGCGGCCTCACCGACGGCCATCCCGATGTGATCGCACTCAAGGCGCAGATCGCCAGCCTGGCGCGCTCTGCGGCGAGTGAGGGCGGCCGCGGCGGTACGCCCAACCCGGCCTATTCCTCGCTGCAATCGATCAAGGCGGACCGCGAGGCCAGCCTCGTAGCGCTGCAATCGCGCAAGTCTTCGCTAAGCCAAGAGATCGCAGAGCTCACCGGGCAGCAGTTTAACGAGCCCGGCGTCGCGGCAGAGGCTTCGCGCATCAGCCGCGACTACGACGTACTCAAGGAGCAGTACGACAAGCTGCTGCGCGATCGCGAGCAGCTGCGTCTGCGCGGGCAAGTCGAGACCGAGCGGAATGCGGTGAAGTTCGAGGTGATCGATCCGCCCACGACACCGCGCAGCCCTTCCGCACCAGACCGGCCGATGCTGCTGTTCCTCATGCTCATCGTGGGTGTGGGAGCGGGCTGCGGCATCGCCTTCGCGGTCGGCCAGCTGCGTTCGGCCTTTGCGACTACCGGCCAGCTCGAGCGCGCCACCGGCATGCCGGTGATCGGTTCGATCTCGCTGACCATGACACGCCGTGCGCGCACTGAATACTGGCGCCAACTCAAATGGTTCGCCGGCGGTGTCGCCAGTCTCGCGCTGGTGCTCGTGGTGCTGCTGATCGTCGAATTCTTGAAACGCGGCATGGTCGCCTGAGGGAGCGCAAGAGATCATGACCGAACAGTCCAAGATCCCCGTGCCCGGCGCACCAGCATCGCCTTCGCTGATCGAGCGCGCCGCCGGTGCGTTCGACTTGCGCGGTTTTCAGTCGCCCGCTCCGCCGAAACTGGCGGAGCAGCCAGCCACTGCAACAGCTGCGCCTGCGGCAACCGTACCAGCGGTCCCTGCTGTGGCGTCCGCGCCGACACGGCCGACGCTCGCTCCGCCGGCCTTCGAGGGCATTCCTGCGTGGCAGTCGTTTCGCGGCACGTTCCACACCATCGACCGCCGCCACTTGCGCGAGCAGTGCCTGATCGAGCCGGAGGGCGGTGTCACCGGGCTGCTGGAGGAGTTCCGCATCGTCAAGCGGCAGCTGTTACTGACCGCAGCGGAATCGCGCGCCGGTCGCGGCGCGCCGCATGGCGAGCGCATCCTGATCTGTTCGGCGCATCCGGGCGAGGGAAAGACGTTCTGTGCAGTCAATCTTGCGCTTTCGATGGCGGCCGAGAAGGACACCGAAGTCCTGCTGGTCGATGCTGATTTCGCCAAGCCGAGCGTCCTTTCGGCGTTGGGTCTTCCCGGCGGGCCGGGGCTGATGGACGCATTGGCCGATCCCGCCGTTGCGGTAGAAGATTGCATCATCGGTACCGACATCGCCGGCCTGTTCGTGCTGCCTGCAGGCAACTCGACCGGGTCCGACACCGAATACCTTGCCGCCGCGCACACCCAGCAAGTGCTGGACCGGCTGACCTTTCAGGCCCCGAACCGGATCGTCATCTTCGACAGCCCGCCTGTGCTCGCTGCCTCACCCGCATCCGAACTCGCGATGCATGTCGGTCAGGCGCTGATGGTGGTGCGCGCCGACCAGACGGGCGAGGCCGCCCTGCGCGATGCCGTTAGCATTCTTTCGGGCTGCGAAGACATCAAGCTCTTGCTCAACTGCACGCGGTTCTCACCCACCGGACGGCGCTTCGGCACATACTACGGGTACAAGGAATGACCATGTCCCGCATTTCAGCATGTTCATTCACGGCCGGCGCCCTTGCGCTTG
>CANFIV010000278.1 GCA_947446935.1 Sphingomonadaceae bacterium
CGACGAGTTCACCCGGAAATGGATCCAGCCCATCCCCAGCCCGTCAGCGCGCATCGCCCCCGCCAGCACAGCGAGCGCAATCGCCCCCTCGCCCGCCAGTGTTCGTGCATCGGCCTCCAGTTCGGCAATCACCGGTTCCAGCGAGAGCAGCTTGTCCGGATGCTCCGCCGTCATTCGATTGGCCGCTGATGCCAGCGCCTCGGGCTCGCCCGAAAGCCCGCTGAACAGCATCGCCATTTCGCCCGCATGCGCCGCCGCGCCGCGCAAGGTCGCGAGCAGGCCGTGATCGGGCACCACAGCTTCAAGCTGCAGGGCATAACTCGTCAGCCGCCGCGCCTTTTCCTCAAGGCGAAACGCGATCGAGGTGGACCACGAAATATCGGTCCGCCCGTCCATGTCATAGCCGACCCAGCTCGCGAACCGGAACGGCAGCGGCCGGAAATCGAGCCAGCGCCCCGGCCAGCGCTGGCGGGCATGTGCCAGCAACACCGCATTGATGCGATCGCGCGCCGCACCTGCGCGTTCGATCGCGGCGAGCGCCTCGCCGTGTTCATAAGCCAGCGTCACTGCCGGACCCACCTGCGGCACCTGGCAGACGGTGGCTTCCATCGGGTCGTCCGCCAGCGCCGCTTCGGCCACGGCATCCGCTTCGGCCGGGCTCAACAGAAACGTGGGGTGCGCGGTGAACACCGCGTGGAGCAGTGGCCGTTCCCACCGCCGGCGAAATTCGGCAAAGCCGTCTTCTTCATTCAGCAGCGCGGCTACCCGCGAAAGGTTCTCGTCAGGGATAGTCGGCGCGATCAGCCTCCGCAGCCGCGCTGCGCGCGCCTGAAGCCCCTCGCACTCCAGGGCCGCGACCAGGCCCTCGATACCGCCCAGATCGAGCGCGCCGCTTTCGAGCTGGCGCGACAGGTCATGGCTCAACTGGAACACCGGGTTGAACAGCGGGGTCTCAGCCGTCTGCTTGTGCAGCTGCTGCAACCGGTCTCTCAATGCATCGACCGTGTTCATCGCTCCGCTAGTCCTTGCCTTGCGTTTCACCCCTTACGGGTCATTGATCAGCAAGCGCCGCTGCCGCGCGCGCCGCCGCCTCGATTGCAAGCGCATCGGGAGCGCCCTTGCCCACCACCCAGCTGCCGCCGACACACAGTACCGGCTCGAACCCGAGCCAGTCCGGCGCGCTATCCAGAGTGATCCCTCCCGTTGGGCAAAACTGGCATTGATAGAACGGCGCGGCAAGTGCCTTCAGAGCCGGCAGACCGCCCGAAGTCGATGCGGGAAAGAACTTGAAATGCATGAGGCCCAGATCGAGTCCGCGCATGATATCGCCTGCATTGGCCACGCCCGGCAGATAGGGAATGCCCGCCGCCACGGCGGCGCTGCCAAGCCGCTCGGTCAGGCCCGGCGAAACAATGAACTCCGCGCCTGCATCGATCGATGCTTTGAGCGTATCGGGATCGGTCACCGTGCCCGCGCCGACAATCGCGCCTTCCACACCCCGCATCGCCCGGATCACATCGAGCGCGGCCGGTGTGCGCAGCGTAACTTCGAGCACGCGCAGCCCGCCTGCCACCAGTGCTTGGGCGATGGGCACAGCGTGCGAGACATCCTCGATCACCAGCACCGGAATGACCGGAGCGGTGCGCATGATGACTTCGATGGGTTTCATGGGGTCTCGCTTGCGTTCAGGGAAGGCGAACAACCTAGCGCGGAGCGCCCTGCGTTGCAGCCGCTAAACCCCCAAGCGCATAGCTATTCTTCTGCAGTCTGGCCCGACGGGACCCTCAGATCGCCGAACTGAAGCTCCGCTCGCTGGTGCGATACGCATCGAAGACCGACGCAATTGCCCGCGCATAAGGCGCGGCTCCGCGTTCCAGCCGCAACCATCCGTTCTCGAAACTGACCAGCCCGGTGGCGGCAAAGGGCTCAAGCCGCTCGCGCGCCGGTCCCATCAGATCGCTTTCGATTTTCGCCGCTCCCTTGCACAGCAGCGCCTCGATCAGCGCCGCCCGGCGGCGGTCCTCGGCGCCTGTCTCCAGCCCCTTGCGGCCCGCGAGGCAATCTGCGCCAATCAGCATCCGGTATCGGCCCGGATTCTTCTCGTTCTGCACCATGAGCCCCGGAAATTCGCTGATTGCCGACGCCCCGATCCCCAGCAGCACCGATGCGGAATCATCGGTGAACCCTTGGAAATTGCGCCGCAGCGTCCCGTTCAGCGCCGCGCGCGCCAAAGTGTCGCCGGGCAGCGCGAAGTGATCGAAGCCCACGGCCTGATAGCCGGCATCGATCAATTGGCGCGCGCCCAAGGCCGCCATACGGAAGCGTCCACGCTGGTCGGGCAAGTCTGTCGCATCGATCCGGCGCTGGCGCGGGATCATGTGCGGCACGTGGGCATAGCCGAACAACGCGATGCGGTTTGGTGCAAGCAAGGCGGTCTCGGCCAGAGTTTCGGCCAGCACGGCATCGGACTGGTGCGGCAGGCCGTACATCAAATCGAAGTTGATCGAGCCGACCCCCGCACCGCGCAGCCCTTCCATGGTCCGCTTGATCATGTCGAGCGGCTGCACCCGACCGATTGCAGCTTGCACCTTGGGATCGAGTGTCTGAACACCCAGGCTCACCCGCGTCACCCCGATCCCCCGGATTGCGGTCAGCCAGTCACGCGTCAGCCCGCGTGGGTCGATCTCGATCGAAAGCGCCGGGCGCTCGAAGCGAAATGCCAGCACGAGCGCATCGATGATCCGCACGAACTCGGTCGGCGCGATAGCGTTGGGGCTGCCCCCGCCAAAGGCAATATGCTCGATCCGCACAGAGGGATCGAGCAGGTCCGCGACCAGCGCGATCTCGCGATGGAGTGCCTCAAGATAGGCGGTCAACCGGCTCCGCTTGTTCGCGGCGCCGGTGTTGCAGCCGCAATACCAACAGATCTCCTCGCAATAGGGAATGTGAAGGTAGATCGAGACCGGCCCGGTCAACGCGGTCAGCGCCGCGCGCTGGCGCGCCTCAAAGCTTTCCTCCACGAATTCGGCTGCAGTCGGGTAGCTGGTGTAGCGCGGTACGGGCCGAGCAAGCAGCTCTGGATAATAAGTCCAATCGGCAAATTGCTCGGGTTCCATCGGCCTACTCCCCTTCCTCGTTTGGGTCCTCACCGCCATCCTTTGAACAGCAAGTATCGCCGCCGAATCTCTTGCGCATTGCGCTATGGCAAATCTTGCAACAGGGCTGGCCCTGATCCTTATTTTTTGTCGGCAGCTCGATCGGCGCGCCGCCACCGCAAATCGCGACCATGACCGGACTTGCCGCCTGCGCCGGAATCGCCAGCTGCAGCACCGCGCACACGGCCAACAAGGCGCAGATTCGCTTCACAGCGGCGTGTCCTCATCGATCAGGATACGCGCCGCCGCGCCGTCGAGATCGTTGAACTGCCCACCGCGCAATGCCCAGAAAAACGCGGCGAGGCCGGCGAGGCCCATGCCGAGCGCGATGGGGATGAGGATCAGGATCGATGTCATTGGGCAGCCCTCGCCAGCCGGAGAGAATTGCCGACCACGATCAGCGAGGATGTCGCCATGGCTATGGCCGCGAACAGGGGGGTGACCATGCCGGCCATCGCCAGTGGCACGGCGCACGCATTGTAGAGGATCGCGGCCGTAAAATTCTCGCGCACCACACGCATTGTCCGCCGCGCGGCCCGC
>CANFIV010000279.1 GCA_947446935.1 Sphingomonadaceae bacterium
AGGGCCAGAAGCCGACCACACCGCGCGCGGTAAACCATTTCTCGGCGATGATCTGGCCCAGCATCTGCTGCGCATCGGCCCAGAGCCCGCGCGCGCTTTCGCCGACAATCTCGTCATCAAGAATTGCCGGGAAATTGCCCGCCAGCTCCCAAGCGCGGAAGAAGGGGGTCCAGTCGATGCATTCGGCCAAGTCCGCGAGGTCCCATTCGGGGAACACGTGGATGCCGGGCTGCTCGGGCGGCGGGGCCTTTTCCGAAAGATCGGGCATGAAGGCATTGGCGCGGGCATCGGCCAGGCTGAGCAGGATCGAGGCTTCCTTGCCCGCGCGCACATCACGCACGTGCTGGTATTCGGCGGCTGTCGCGGCCACGAAGGCATCGCGCTGAGTGTCTGACAGGAGCTGGCTGGCGACGCCGACCGCGCGGCTGGCATCGAGCACGTGGATCACGGGCCCCTTGTAGGCCGGTTCGATCCGCAACGCGGTGTGCACCTTGCTGGTCGTCGCGCCGCCAATCAGCAGCGGGATTTCAAACCCGGCGCGCTGCATTTCCTCGGCCACGGTCACCATCTCGTCGAGCGAGGGGGTGATGAGGCCGGAGAGGCCGATCAGGTCGACATCCTCGGCTTTCGCCACTTCGAGGATCTTCGACCATGGCACCATGACGCCGAGATCGATCACTTCGTATCCGTTGCACTGGAGCACGACGCCGACGATGTTCTTGCCGATATCGTGGACGTCGCCTTTCACCGTCGCCATGATGATCCGGCCCTTGGGGCGCGCGCCGGCCTGCTTTTCCGCTTCGATGAACGGTATGAGGTGCGCGACGGCCTTCTTCATCACCCGCGCGGACTTCACGACTTGCGGCAGGAACATCTTCCCCGAGCCGAACAGATCGCCGACCGTGTTCATGCCCTGCATCAGCGGGCCTTCGATCACCTCGATCGGGCGGCCGCCGCGCGCGAAGATTTCGGCGCGGGCCTCCTCGGTGTCCTCGACCACATACATGTCGATGCCCTTGACGAGGGCGTGTTCAAGGCGGCGGACAACGTCCCAGCCGCGCCATTCCTCGGCGGCCTTTTCGGCGACGGCGTCCTTGCCCTTGTAGCTCTCAGCCAGCTCGATCAGCCGCTCGGTGGCGGTCTGTTCTCCGCCTGCAGCCGGCACGCGGCACAGCACGACATCCTCGCAGGCCTCGCGCAGCACCGGATCGATCTGGTCGTAGATATCGAGTTGCCCGGCGTTGACGATCGCCATGTCCATCCCGGCGGGAATCGCATGGTAGAGGAACACCGAATGCATTGCGCGGCGGACGGTCTCGTTGCCGCGGAACGAGAACGAGAGGTTGGAAAGTCCGCCCGAGATATGGACATGCGGGCAGCGCGCCTTGATCTCGGCCGTCGCCTCGATGAAATCGAGCGCGTAGCGGTCGTGCTCCTCGATGCCGGTGGCGACGGCGAAGACGTTGGGATCGAAGATGATGTCCTCGGCCGGGAAGCCGATGCCGAGGAGCAGGTCATAGGCGCGCGCGCAGATCTCGACCTTGCGCGCCTTCGTGTCAGCCTGGCCCTTTTCGTCGAAGGCCATCACGACAACCGCCGCGCCATAGGCCATGCATTTGCGCGCAGCGGCGAGGAACGCGTCCTCGCCCTCCTTCATCGAGATCGAATTGACCACGGGCTTGCCCGAAACGCACTTCAGCCCCGCCTCGATCACATCCCACTTCGAGCTGTCGATCATCACCGGCACGCGCGCGATATCGGGTTCGGCGGCGATCAGCTTGAGGAAGGTGGTCATGGCATGGACCGCATCGAGCAGGCCCTCGTCCATGTTGACGTCGATCACTTGCGCGCCGTTCTCGACCTGCTGCCGCGCGACCTCGACCGCCTTGGCGTAGTCACCCGCGAGGATCAGCTTCTTGAACGCGGCCGAGCCGGTGACGTTGGTGCGTTCGCCGACATTGACGAAAGAGGAGCCGGAGGGGCGTGTGGCAGTGTCGGTGGTCATTTTGAACTCCCTCCTCCCGCTTGCGGGAGGGGTCGGGGGTGGGTCTTCTGTTTGCGGCGAATGCGCCTGGCGGGTGGGGTCTTGTCAGGCGGCCATGATAAACGGTTCCAGCCCGGCAAGGCAGGTGGCGGTCTGGTGGGCAGGCTGGACGCGGGGGGGCAATTCGCGGACTGCGCGGGCAATCGCGGCGATGTGTTCGGGCGTCGACCCGCAGCAGCCACCCAGAATATTGACTTGCGCGTGTTCGGCCCACTCATGGACAAGACCGGCGGTCGTTTCCGGCATTTCGTCGTACGCGCCGAGTTCATTGGGCAGCCCCGCATTGGGGTAGACCATGATCAGCGTGTCGGCGATCTGCGAGAGCGCGCGCACATGGGGACGAAGCTGTGCCGCGCCGAATGAGCAGTTGAGCCCGATGGTGAGCGGGCGCGCATGACGCACCGCGTACCAGAACGCCTCGACCGTGTGGCCCGAAAGGTTGCGGCCCGAAAGATCGGTGAGCGTCATGGAAAGCATGATCGGCACTTCGCGGCCGAGTTGTTCCTCCAGCAGCCGCACTGCCATGATCGCGGCCTTGGCGTTCAATGTGTCGAACACCGTCTCGACAAGAATGAAATCCGCACCGCCTTCGACGAGCGCTTCGGCCTGTTCGCGGTAGACCTCGACTAGGAAGTCCCAGTCGATCTCGCGAAAGCCTGGGTCATTCACATCGGGGGAGAGCGAGAGGGTCTTGTTGGTCGGCCCGATGGCGCCGGCCACGAAGCGCGGCCTGATTATTCCATTTTCGGCATCGAGCGCTTCGAATTCATCCGCAACCCGGCGTGCAAGCCGCGCACTTTGCAAGTTGATATCACGCACCAGATGTTCGGCGGCGTAGTCGGCCTGGCTGATACGGTTGGCCGAGAACGTGTTGGTCTCGGCGATATCGGCCCCGGCCGCAAAATAGGCGCGATGGATCGATTCGGGCACATGCGGCGCGGAAAGCGCGAGGATATCGTTGTTGCCCTTCTGGTCGCGCGCGAGGCCGAGTGTGCCGGCGTAGTCCGCCTCGGTCAGCTTCCAGTTCTGGATTTCGGTGCCGAAGGCACCGTCGGTGATCAGAATGCGCTGCCGGGCCTGTTCGAGCAGGGCAGTACGCGCGGCTGAAGGGGTCAGGCTCATGCAGCTTGTTCCATCGATGAACGTTCAGGGCGCAGGCCCAGCAAGTGGCAGATCGCGTAGGACAGCTCTGCGCGGTTAAGCGTGTAGAAGTGTAAATCGCGCACCCCGCCCGCATAGAGCCGGCGGCAAAATTCGGCGGAGATGGTCGCAGCGACGAGCTGGCGCGAGGCGGGATGCGTATCGAGTCCCTCGAACAAACCGTCCATCCATGCCGGGATCTGCGCGCCGCAGGCGGCGGCGAACTTGCGTGTCTGCGCCACGTTCGAAACCGGCAAAATGCCCGGGATGACCGGTGCGGTGATCCCGGCAGCGGCGAGCTTGTCGCGGAAACGGAAGAAGGTCTCGGGCTCGAAGAAGAACTGGCTGATCGCGCGGGTCGCCCCGGCATCGAGCTTGCGCTTGAGGTTGTCGATATCGGCCTCGACGCTGGGCGAATCCGGGTGCGCTTCGGGATAGGCTGCAACCGAAATTTCGAACGGCGCAATCTGCTTCAGCCCGGCCACCAGCTCGGCCGCAT
>CANFIV010000280.1 GCA_947446935.1 Sphingomonadaceae bacterium
CGGGGTCGGTGTCAGCGGGGCCAGTGCAGATCTAGATCTCAAGGTGGCGGAAGCCGCCGTCGCCGCGCTGCAGGCCTGAGCTCGATGTTCTCGACAAGCTGGCAGGTCTCGCCGCGGGTCCACGCGGTACGGTCGGACTTCAATGTCATGATCCCGATGTCCGATGGCGTCGAGGTGGCCGCGCAGATCTTCCGGCCGGACGCGCCGGGGCGATTTCCCGCATTGGTCGGCGTGCATGCCTATGACGCGGCGATGCAGTACAGCCCCTCGCGTCCGCAGGCCGTGCAGGGGCGCAATGCCCAGGCCGAGGCGGGCGACCCGCAGTTCTATGTCCGGCGCGGCTATGCCCACGTCATCGTCAATGCCCGCGGCACGGGCCAATCCGGCGGCGAATATGGCCACTACAGCCCGCGCGAGGTGCAGGACGTCGTCGAGGTCATCGCATGGATCGCCGCGCAGGACTGGTGCGACGGGAATGTCGGCATGTTCGGCGTGTCCTATTTCGCGGTTTGCGCCAAGCAAGTCGCGGCGCAGAACCCGCCCGCGCTCAAGGCGGTTTTCGCGCCTTATGGCTACACCGATTTCTACCGCGACAAGTTCTACCATGGTGGCATTCTCGCGCACAGTTTCCTGACCAACTGGTCCAAGCACCTTGCCGGCGTGCGTGTGCGCGGCTGGTCGCAGGCGGGCCTTGGCGAGGAGGAGTACAATCGACGCCTTGCCGCGCTGCGCCGCAACCGTGATATTCTGGCTGTTCCCGAACTCGCATCGGCCATCGCCGCGCCGGACAAGGGTGCCAATCCGCTGATCCTCGACGTTCTGCTCAATCCCCAGGACGGGCCCTACTGGCAGGAGCGCAATCCCTGCCTTGAGGACATCCGCGTGCCGATCCTGATCGGCTCGTCGTGGGACATGTATTTCCTGCACCTGCCCGGCGAATTCCGCGCCTGGGAGAAGATCACCGCGCCCAAGAAGATGATCGTGGGCCCGCCGATCTATCTCGACCGGCCGCTCTATCAGTACGCGTTTGAATCGCTGCGCTGGTTCGATCACTGGCTGAAGGGCAACGATACCGGCTACTTGGACGAACCCGATATTCGCCTGTTCGTCAACGGCGGCGACGGCCGGTGGAAGACAAGCGCCGCCTGGCCGCTGCCCGAGACGGTGTGGCATCCCTTCTACCTGCATGGCGGCGGCCTGCTCAGCGAACACGAGCATTGGCCGCACGAGGGCGGGACGAGCTACGAGGACAACACCTACAATGCCCGCGGCGGCGCGGCCTTTGCCACCCCGCCGATGGTCGAGCGCACCGAGGTGATCGGTCCACTTACGGCGACCGTCTATGTTTCGACCAACCAGCCCGAAGTGCTGCTCTTCGCTTCCCTCTGGGATATTGCGCCTGACGGTGCCAGCCGCCTGCTCACGCGCGGTTGGCTGAAGGGATCGCTGTGCCGGATCAATCCCGAAACCTCTCGGCCATGGCTCTGGCAGTATGATTTCACCGATCCGCAGCCGGTCGATACCGGCGCGCCGCAGCGGTTCGATATCAATCTGGTGCCGACGGCGAACATTTTTCAGAAGGGCCACCGGATTGGGCTGCGGATCAGTTCGTCAGATCAGGATCCGGCAGATACGCTGTTCGACATGCTCGGGCAGGGACACCTGTTGCAGCTCCAGCCTTCGTGGATCACAGTCCATCACGATGCAGAGCACCCTTCGGTGCTGCATGTCCCGATCACGGATGGAAACCGGATCGGCACCTACATGTCGGGCGGCATCGGCGCGAACCGCAAGCCAGGTGCAGCCGCACCGCAGACAGCCAACAGCACTTCATGGGACGAATGGCGATGAGCAATCCTTATGCAGAGCGAGCGCGCAGCCTGCGCGACCTGATCGAGGCCGAGGCGGCAAAGCCCGAGAATGCGGGCACCATGTCGCCTGTCGCGGTCGAGGCGCTGCGTGAACAGGGGCTGTTCTGGTTGCTGGTTCCAGAGGCTCTGGGCGGAAGCGATGTCTCGACCGTCACCTTCATCGAAATGGTCGAGGAGCTGGCCAGTTCCGACGCACCCACCTCGTGGTCGCTCATGGCGAATTCGGTAGCGACCATGGTGGCGGCCACATACAGCACGGACGCGCACGTGGCGCGCATGTTCGGCGGCGACCAGCTGCCAATCATGTCGTCGACTTATGCGCCAACGGGCAAAGCTACCTTCGCAGATGGCCACTACCGCGCCGCTGGCACCCACAACTGGGGCACAGGGATCGGCCATGCCGATTGGGTCTCCGGCGCCAATGTCGTGTTCGACAATGGCGCGCCGGTCATGCAGGCGGACGGCAAGCCCAAAGTGGTCGGCGCGTTCCTGCGCAAGGACCAGATCCAGCTCGCTGGCAACTGGGATGTCGTGGGGCTCCAGGCCACGGGCAGCGTCGACTATGTCGTGCCCGAGCAGGACATTCCCGAGGACTGGACTTTCAACCAGTACTGGACCGAGCCGCAGCGCGCTTCGCGTTCTGCGAACCTCGGCACGCTGGTGGTGGTCTGCGCGGGACATACCGCGGTCATGCTCGGCATCGCCCGGCGCGCGCTGCACGAGGCGGCCAAGGCGGCGTCGAAGAAGAAGCGGCTCTATTCGGCGGATTGCATCGCCAACACACCTGTCTTTCAGAATGATTTCCTGAAGAACGAGGCGCTATTCCAAGCGGCCCGCGCGCTCACCATCGACATCTTTGCCGAAGCCGACAGGTTAGCCGACGCTGGTCAGGGTCTGTCCGATCTCCAGATCCAGCGGGTGCGGCAGGTGACGACCTGGACGCATCAGGTTTGCAAGGACGTGGTCAACTGCGCCTTCGGCTCGGTCTCCTCGGCGCTGCGCAATCCGAGCCCGCTCGGCAAGTGCCTGACCGATATCGCAGTGGCCGCGCATCACATCATCGCCGGGCCAATGTCACTGATCGACGCCGCCCCACCGATCATCGCCGGCTGGGCGCAGGACCGCCACCCGGCGTGAGCCCGCTGCGGCTGCACCCAGACTGAACCAGACTGCCACAAGGAACCAAGTGCATGACCGTGCCGACCACAGCCGAACCAGCGCGGAAGGGGGTCAGCCTTGCCATCATCGGCGCCGGAATGGGCGGCGTCCTCATGGCGATCAAGCTCAAGGAAGCGGGCTTCACCAATTTCGTCATCCTCGAAAAGGGCGACAGTGTCGGCGGGACCTGGCGGGAAAACACCTATCCCGGATTGCACTGCGACTTTCCCTCGCATTTTTACAGTTACTCGTTCTTCCAGAACCCCAACTGGTCGCGCCGGTTTTCCCCGGGGCCGGAAATCCGCGCCTATCTCGAAAGCGCGGCGCATGTCTTCGGCGTGCATGATGCCATCCGTTTCAACAGCAAGGTGGTCGACGGGCAGTGGGAGAACGATGCCTGGACGATCACGCTCGAAAGCGGCGAAACGATGGTCAGCGACATCTTGATCACCGCGACGGGTTATCTCCACGTTCCTAATTTCCCGGACATTGCGGGGCTCGACAGCTTCGCCGGCGCGAAGTTCCACACCGCGCAGTGGGACCATTCGGTAACGCTCGCCGACAAGCGGATCGGGATCATCGGCACGGGCTCGACCTCGACCCAGCTTGTGGCGGAACTCGCGGGCAAGGTGCCCAAGCTAACCGTGTTCCAG
>CANFIV010000281.1 GCA_947446935.1 Sphingomonadaceae bacterium
CGTTGAGGGCCTGAAGAATGTTGGAGGCGAGTGTGGGCGCGGAGAAGACCAGCAGGGTGGTGAGGATCGGACCCTTGGTCAGATCGCGGTGGCCACCGCGAGGGCGCGGGGAGTGCCTTTGGGGGGCACCCTTGGGTTGCACCGAGGTCTGCTGGTCCATCGGGTCAAACCTGCTTTTTCAGCGCGGCGAGTGCGGCGAAGGGGCCGGACAGGTTCTCCTCGCCCAGGCCATGCTCGGCGCGGAAGGCATCGGCGTTCGGCCCTTCCGCGAAGGGATCAATGGCAAGTGCCAAAGTCTGCGCCACCGCTTCGCCCAGATCGAAAGCGATGCCTTCGTAAGCGATCTCGTCGCAATCCTCGGCGGTGAGTTCGATTTCCTCGTCGGGCACGGTCTCTCCGCCCGTAGGCACGAAGCGGAAGTGGATCGGTTCGTCGATCCGCACAGGGAAATCCTCGGCCGAAACGCGGCAGGCCTGAATCACGTCGGCGGTGAGGCGGCCATGGGCGGTGACGATTTCACCCTCGCGGACAAGCTGCACGGTGGCCTGCATCGCGGGGATCGCGGTGATCCCGAAGCGCCCCGAAAGGCGTCGGCGCGCATCGGAATCGGGTTCCAGCACAACTGGCGTATCGTTGATCTGACGAAGGTCGATCAGGTGACTGTATTCCGGCGCGGTCATTGCCCGATCTCGCCCGCCAGAACGCGAAAGCCCGGCACGAGCGCCAGCCCCGCGGCAAAGGCCCGCGCGCGCTGCGCCACCACGAGCGGCGCTGCATTGGGGAGCAGCGTGACATTGCGGCGCACGGCTTCGGCCATCGCGTCCTCGCCAGCAGCCATCGCCTCGCGGTATGCATCGAGCCTGCCGCCGAGCGTGCCCATCAGCTTGCCGATATGCTTCCCGACAACGACATCGCCCACACCCTGTTCCCGAAGCTGGCTGTCCATGTCTTCCACGAACAGCTCGGTCAGCCAGACCGAGGGGGCGATAAGCGCTTCCTCGCGCTCCATGCGCAGCATCACCAGCGATAGCACCAGCGTGATCAGGTCGAACCGGCCGGCGAGCGTATCGGCGACACCGCAATCGCGGTACCATTCCTTTTCGCGAGCAATGGCAACGATACGGTGCCACAGCTCGCGCACGGTATCGCGATCATCCTGCCGGTTGCCGAACAGGCGGGCGAGGAATGACATGGCGGTTTGTCCTTCAAAAATGCGGGCCGTTCAGCGCGAATTCAATCGGCTTCGGGCGATGTGGATTTCGGGTGCATCCGCTGCCATTGCAGTAATGCGCTCTGCGCCCTAAGGCACTAGGCGATATAGGGAGCACGCGCCAATTGGCAAAGGCCCCCATCGGGCACGGCTTCGGCCTGTCATGGAATGTTCGGAGTACGTGATGCGTAAGGATGGCTGGGTGAAGCAGGGTCTTGGGGCAGCAATGCTCGGCGCGCTGGCGCTTTCGGCGAGCGGCTGCGCAAGCATCAAGGACCATCGCGGCTATCTGATCGATCCGGCACTGACCGGCTCGGTCCAGCCCGGCATCGACAACAGGCTGTCGGTCGAGCGGTCGCTCGGCCAGCCGACCTTCAAGAGCGAGTTCGGCAAGCAGACCTGGTACTACCTCTCGATCGATACCAAACAGCGCCCGTTCAAGCGGCCGCAAACGGGTGCGCAGACGGTGCTCAAGGTGAATTTCGACGCGGCGGGCAATGTCTCCAGCGTCGAGCGCGGCGGGATGGAAAAGGTCGCGCGGCTTGATCCCGATGGCCACAAGACACCGACGCTGGGCCGCACGCGCAGCTTCTTCGAGGACCTGTTCGGCAATATCGGCTCGGTCGGCGCGATTCCCGGCCAGGTTGGCCAAGGCGGCGGCGCGCCGGGTGGGTCGGGACCGAACGGAAGCTGAGTTGCTAGGTCTGCATGCTTGAACGCGGGATAGTATCTCCCATATTCGGTGCATGAACGAACAACATGCCAGCCACGGGCTCGTGCAGTGGCACGGGACCACCATCATCGGGGTCAAGAAGAACGGCCGCACCGTCATTGCCGGTGACGGGCAGGTTTCCATGGGCAACACCGTGATGAAGCCCAATGCCCGCAAGGTGCGCCGCATCGGCGCGGCGGGTGAGGACGGACAAGGCAAGGTCATTGCCGGGTTCGCCGGTGCGACTGCCGATGCCTTCACTTTATTCGAGCGGCTGGAGCGCAAGCTGGAGCAGCATCGCGGGCAATTGATGCGCGCGGCGGTGGAACTCGCCAAGGACTGGCGCACCGACAAATATCTGCGCAATCTTGAAGCGCTGATGATCGTGGCCGATGCGGAGACGATGCTGATTCTGACTGGTAACGGCGATGTGCTGGAACCGGAAGGCGGCATCGCGGCGATCGGTTCTGGCGGGAATTATGCGCTGGCAGCGGCCAAGGCGCTCGACCCTTACGAGGACGATCCGGAAAAGATTGCCCGCCGCGCAATGCAGGTGGCCGCGGAAGTCTGCGTGTTCACGAATGATCGTGTGACGCTGGAAGAAATCTGAACAGAAAGCCCTTTCCCCTTCATGGGAGAGGGTTGGGAGAGGTGGCCTTGCGTAACGCCCAGCCCCTCTCAACTCCGACTAGCCTGACAAGTAGGCAAGTCTCCGTATCTCTCCTCTGAAGGGGAGAGAGCAAGAGGTAACCCATGAACGAAGCCCTTACCCCCAAAGCCATTGTCGCCGCGCTTGATGCGCATATTGTCGGCCAGCGCGATGCCAAGCGCGCGGTCGCGGTGGCGCTGCGCAACCGCTGGCGGCGGCAGAAACTGCCCGCCGAGCTGCGCGAAGAGGTCACGCCCAAGAACATCCTGATGATCGGGCCGACGGGCTGCGGCAAAACCGAGATCAGCCGCCGGCTGGCGAAGCTGGCCGAAGCGCCGTTCGTGAAAGTCGAGGCGACCAAGTTCACCGAGGTCGGCTATGTCGGCCGCGATGTGGAGCAGATCGCGCGCGATCTGGTCGAAGAAGCGGTGCGGCTGGAGAAGGAACGGCGGCGCGGCGCCGTACGCGAGGCGGCAAGCAAGGCAGCGATGGACCGGCTGCTGAAGGCGCTCGTGGGCGACGGGGCGAGCGAGGCGACGCGCGAGAGCTTCCGCCAGCGCCTCTCCGAAGGCGCAATGGACGATGTCGAAGTCGAGATCGAGCTGGAAGATGCGCCGTCGAAGTCGATGGACATACCGGGCATGGGCGGCGGCGTTGGCATGATCAACCTCTCCGACATGATGAGCAAGGCAATGGGCCAGCGCCCGCTCAAGCGGCGCAAGCTGCGGGTGGCGGATGCGTGGGACAAACTCGTCGATGAAGAGGCCGAAAAGCGGATGGACCAGGATGACGTCGCCCGCGCCGCGCTGATCAATGCCGAGACCAACGGGATCGTGTTCATCGACGAGATCGACAAGATTGCGGTGAGCGACGTGCGCGGCGGTTCGGTGAGCCGCGAGGGCGTGCAGCGGGACCTGCTGCCGCTGATCGAAGGCACGACGGTGGCGACCAAGTATGGCCCAATGAAGACCGACCACGTGCTGTTCATCGCCTCGGGCGCGTTCCACATCGCCAAGCCGAGCGACATGCTGCCCGAATTGCAGGGTCGCCTGCCGATCCGGGTGGAATTGAAGGCGCTGACGGAGGAC
>CANFIV010000282.1 GCA_947446935.1 Sphingomonadaceae bacterium
ATAGTTGGCAACCACAGTACGCCCTTCGGCCTGAAGCGCGCGACAAATGGCACTCCCGATCCCACGTGTACCGCCGGTTACTACTGCAACGCGTGTCATAGCCCTTCTCCCTCGCCGTCTTCTTACAGCAAGCGTAAAGTGATGATGTCCGGGCTACAAGCAGTTAGCTGCGCATTTGCTGCAACAGGCTGGGAAATATTGCGGAAACCGGCAATGCCGCGATCAGAAACGGAACTTTGTTCCGACATAGACCGCCTGGCTGTCCTTCTTGCCGTCGGTCAGTGGCCGCAAACGATCCCGCTCGGGCGAATAGCGCACGCCGGCCGTCACATCGAGATTGCGGGTCAGGCGATAGCTGCCGCCAAGATCGACCTGATAGTCGCCCTGACCCTCAAACGTGCGAGGCGTGTGGCCGGAACGATCTTTCGTATCGAGTTCGATCCGCGGGGCCAGGCGGGCAGACGAGACCAGCCCGACCGAACCGCTTGCATCCTTGCTGGCGAATGCGCGCAGATCAGGCATATCAAGCCGCTGAAGCTCAAGCTTGGGGAGATCGCGCGACACTGAAGCCGAGGTTGCAAAGCTTTGATAGCCGCGTGCCAAGCCCAGATTGTAGACCATCGGGGCAATTCGCACCGGAGCAGCCCCCGATGCGCCGAGACCTGCCGACAACGGTGCGCGGACCGCAAAATCCTGCACGCCAAGACCACCGACCCGCACCGCGACCGTTATGGCCCGATCAGGACGGTTTTCCATGCCGGCAGGCGTAAAACGAAAAAGCCGTCCATGCCCAAGCGGGTGGCCAGCAATCTGCGAATTGATTTGCGAGATCAGCCGAGGATCAACCGAGGCCGGCGTGAAGGAACCGATCCCGCCACGCGCGGACAGGCTGACAGGCGCCGACTCAAGCGAAGCGGAAAGCGCACTGCCGAGTGCCGGCGCGGCGGCGAGACCGAGCAGCGCAAAGCCCACGACCGGCAACAGGCGCGAGCGAGCGGAACCGCGCGTTTTCGCTGTCTTGCCCTCCCTGCCAATCATGGTTTGCCCGATCTTTCCTAGTGAAGCGACGTCCCATTAGAGGCGGCGCGAATCTTGTGAGCGTTGCTCTGTATGCAAGACATACGGTGCCCGCCGCCTAATTTCCAGTGGTCCAACGATTTTCTGCGACTTGCAGTCAACCTGTTGCGCATTCTCCACAGGCATGCCGACCGGGACGCCTCGGCCAGCATCACACCGTGCATGATGACCCCATCCGGACTTGATATGCAACGCCCTTGCGGCCCGCGGCGCCGGGGTGATAGAGCGCTTGCGAGGCAGCGCCCAGACAGCGCATGATTTTCGTGCCGGACAAGCGGTTCAGTCCCGCGTTCCCGCCAGCAAGGACAGGATTCAAGTGACGACACGTCCCAGCATTTCCGCCAAATTCGCCCGGGGTGTTGCCACCGGGATGCTCGCCGTTGCGGCCACCGGGCTCGTTGCCGGCTGCGCGCACAAGCCCCGTCCGAAATTGGACTTGGCCGCCAGCAAGGTCACGACGATCGGCGTCAACGCCTATCTGTGGCGCGCCACTCTCGAATCGCTTTCGTTCATGCCGCTGGTCCAGACCGACAGCAACGGCGGTGTGATCGTGACAGACTGGTACACCAACCCCCGCAATCCGGGCGAGCGGATGAAGGTCACGGTCTCGATTCTCGATCAGGACCTGCGCGCTGACGCGTTGCGGATCGCCGCCAGCCGTCAGGTTGCCCAGGGCGGCAACTGGATCGATGCGCCGGTTCAGGCCGCCACCGTGCAGAAGCTGGAAGACATCATCCTGACCAAGGCCCGTGATCTGCGCCGCCAAACGGTCCACGGCTGATCACACTGTCGCTGACGGTTGCACCGGCCCACGCCGCTCCTTAGAGGGGGCGGCATGACCTCCGAGCGCCCCGAACCCATCCGCTTCGATCCCGGCCACGCCGACCTGCATTGGCAGCGCGTGTGGGATGAACGCCAATCGTTCCGCGCCGACGATACGTCGGCGAAGCCGCGCAGCTATGTGCTTGAGATGTTCCCGTATCCTTCGGGGCGCATCCATATCGGCCATGTGCGCAACTATACGATGGGCGACGTGCTGGCGCGCTACAAGCGCATGCGCGGCTTCGAAGTGCTGCACCCGATGGGCTGGGACGCCTTCGGCATGCCCGCCGAAAACGCCGCGATGGAAAAGGGCGTCCACCCCGGCGGCTGGACCCGCGCCAACATCGCCAACATGAAGGCGCAGTTGAAGCGCCTCGGCTTCGCGCTCGACTGGAGCCGCGAACTGGCGACTTGCGAACCCGAGTACTATGGGCAGGAACAGGCGTTGTTCCTTGATCTCTATGCGGCGGACCTTGTTTATCGCAAGGAATCGACCGTCAACTGGGACCCGGTCGACATGACCGTGCTCGCCAACGAACAGGTGATAGACGGGCGCGGCTGGCGCTCGGGTGCGCTGGTCGAGAAGCGCAAATTGAACCAGTGGTTCCTCAAGATCACCGACTTTGCCGATGAGCTGCTCGAAGGTCTTTCCGGCCTCGACAAGTGGCCCGAAAAGGTCCGCACGATGCAGGAGAACTGGATCGGCAAGAGCCAGGGTCTGCAGTTCAGCTTCAAGCCGGTTGCCCCGCTGCAAGAGGCCATTGAAGTCTACTCTACCCGGCCCGACACGTTGTTCGGCGCGAGCTTTGTCGCCATTGCCGCCGACCATCCCATCGCGCTGGCGATTGCCAGGAATTCGCCAGAAGCGACCGCCTTCATCGCCCGTTGCAAGCAGGGCGGAACCACCGCTGCTGAACTGGAGACCGCAGAGAAGCTGGGCTTCGACACCGGTTTCAAGGTACGACATCCGCTCGACGGCGACTGGGAACTGCCCGTTTATATCGCGAACTTCGTGCTGATGGACTATGGCACCGGGGCCGTGTTCGGCTGCCCGGCACATGATCAACGCGACATCGATTTTGCCCGCAAGTATGGCCTGCCGGTCACCCGCGTCGTTGCCGATGGCGACAAGACCGATCCCGTCTTCGCAGGAAACGAAGCCTATACTGGTCCCGGCAAGCTGGTGAACTCCACTTTCCTCGATGGCATGGACGTCCCCGCGGCCAAGGCTGCCGTGATCACCCGCGCCGAAGGCGAAGGTTGGGGCGAAGGCAAGACCGTATGGCGCCTGCGTGATTGGGGTGTCAGCCGCCAGCGCTATTGGGGCACGCCGATCCCGTTCATCCACTGCGAGGTCTGCGGTGTGGTCCCGGTGCCCAAGAAGCACCTGCCCGTCATCCTGCCCGAGGACGTGACCTTCGATGTGCCGGGCAATCCGCTCGATCGCCACCCGACATGGAAGCATGTCGATTGCCCGCAGTGCGGTCACCCGGCGCGCCGCGAGACCGATACGCTCGACACCTTCGTCGATTCGTCGTGGTATTTCCTGCGCTTTGCCAGCCAGCCGGATGATCGGCCGTTCGACCCCGAGGCTATCAAGCGCTGGCTGCCGGTCGAGCAGTATATCGGCGGCATCGAGCACGCGATTCTGCATCTGCTCTATGCGCGCTTCTTCACGCGGGGATTGAACAAGCTTGGGGAGGTGGGCGTCGAGGAGCCGTTCGCCGGATTGTTCACGCAAGGCATGG
>CANFIV010000283.1 GCA_947446935.1 Sphingomonadaceae bacterium
CGCGTTCATGCTCGAAGCGCACTTCACTGATCTCGATGTCGCCGCCGGTATACTGCCGAGCAAGGCTGACCATGGCACCGATCGAGTACTCCGCATCCTGACGGCGGCGGGTGAGCGACTGGTCGGCCAGCCCATAAGCAAAGGTCGCCCGCTTTCCCTCATCGGTGAACTGGTGGCGACTGGCCTGCTGAAAGGTAGAGAGATAGCGCGCGAAACTGGCAAAGGCGGTCCGCAGATCCGGCGCGCTGAGGAATAGGAAGCTCAGCGGGCCAATGCTGTCAGATCCGGCTAGGCGACCAGCGTGGAGCCCAAAGTGCGGGTTTCGCACAAGAGCAGCCGCATCCTCGAAAAACGAGACGAAGTGGGCGAGGGGGATGAGCCCCTCCGGGTCCTCCAGCATCTCGCGCGTGACCGCGATGCGCGCAAGCAGTCCGCCAGCCGAATGGCCGGTCAGTTCGACGCAATTGGCCACGTGCCGCAGGAACTGCGCCGAGATGGTGGGTTCTGCCATGCGTTCAGACTAGCAGGCACCCCCGCGTGGACAAGCTGCGCCTGCGCCGCCTACTTTGTCTCGAGGGCGGACTCATAGAAAGCTGCGCCTTGGCCGCCCGCCGCGCGCTTGCCGCGAAACTCCCAGTCGCCGCCCATCGCGGTCGAGATCACTTCTTCGGACTCGGTCGGTTGTGCTCCGCAATCCTCGCGGATCGGCGTAGGGCCGTGGACAATGGTGTTGGTGAGGCGGCCAAGGCCCTCGACTTCTACTTCCACCACATCGCCGGGCTGCACCGGGCGGCTGTTGGCGGGCGTACCTGAAAGCAGCACGTCGCCCGGCTCCAGCGTGATCGTGCGCGCGATATCGGCGACGAGGTAGTGCATGTCCCACTCCATGTCGCTGGTATTGCCGTCCTGCCGGACTTCGCCGTTCACATATGTGCGGATCTGCTTGCCGCGAAAATCCCAGCCGGTGACAAGCCCGGGGCCGATGGGGCAGAGCGTGTCAGAGCCCTTCACGCGGAGCATCGAACCCGCGTCGGTATCGCGGAAATCATGCAGTCCGTAGTCGTTCGCGACCGAGTAGCCGAGGATGTAGTCACCAGCATCGGCAGGGGCGATGTTGCGACAGGTCTTGCCGATGACGATGGCGATCTCACCCTCGTAGTTCAGCCACTTGCATCGCTCGGGCCGGACCACGGCACCACCATGCGTGTTGAGCGCCGTCAGCGGCTTCTGGAAATACGTCGGGGCCGGGGGCAGCTTGGTGATGAACTCATTGACCCGGCTGTGGTAATTGAGATGCACGCAGATGATCTTGCTCGGGTTGCAGGGTGCCAGATGCACCGCTTCGTCGACGCCAATGCTGCGGCCATCGCGGGTTACGAGCTCATCGCCCTGGCGCGTTGTCAGAATGGGATAGCCGTCGAGCAGGATGCGGCGGTATTCGGTGATCATCGTCTGGCCCTCTTTGCCTTGTGTGCTACGCTTTAGCGGTCTGTGCCGCCACAGGTATTGGCCGCTTCGGCCAAGCTTGCCGGAGGCGCTGCGCTAGAAGCGGGCTACACACGATGCACACGAGGTAATGATGAGCAACCTGAAGGGCCTGTTCTATCCGCGCACGCCGACCGGCAAGGCCAGCATCGTGCCGCCGGTGCCTTGGCACTACTCGGGCGAACTGATCACGCTGGAATACCGGACCGATCCGGCGAAGATCGCGGCGCTCCTGCCCGAAGGGTTTACGCTGGCGGAGGAAGATCCCGGCGCAGTGGCGGCGATCTGGGCCGATTGGCAATCGACCAGCGATGATCCCGCGCAAATCCTCGATCCGGTGCGCGTGCAGTACAGGGAAATGTTTATCGTGGTGCGTTGCCAGTTCCAGGGAAAGACCTGGTCGCGCTGCGTCTATATCTGGGTGGACAAGGAATTCGCGATGCTTCGCGGTCAGCATCAGGGCTATCCCAAGAAGCTCGGCAGCATCCAGATGAGTCGGCCAGTCTATGTCGGCAAGGCGGGGCCGCGTCTCGAACCCGGCGGCACGTTCGGCGTTACGCTCGCCGCGTTTGATCGCCGTCTTGCGGAAGGACGCTTCACGATTACCGAGGCCGCCGAACGGCCAGGCTTCGTCAATGGCCTGCCGATGGTGCACAACCGCTGGCTGCCCACGATCGAGACCGACGGCACCCAAAGCCTTGATGAAGTGGTGACCATGTCGAGCTTCGATGTCGAACTGGGCCGCTGTTTCAAGGGCGATTTCGACCTGACGTATTTCGACTCTCCCGTCGAGGAACTGCTCGATATCGCGCCGCAGGAAAAGATCGCCGGATATTGGCACGAAGTCGGCGCTTCGTGGCGGGCGGGGACGACGTTGGCACGCAACAATCTCGCCTGATCAGCGGACTACCACGCCGCCTTTCATGACCATGCGCACTTTGCGCACGGCGGCAATATCGCGTGTGGGATCGCCATCGAGCGCTACAAGGTCGGCGTAGAGGCCCGCCTTCACCGCGCCGACCTTGTCCGCAAGGTGGAAGGCCTGGGCATTGCCTGAGGTGGCGGCGATCATCACCGCCGCTGGCGACATGCCGGCAGCGGTCATGCTTTCCATCTCGAGGGCATTCTGGCCGTGGGCGAACACGCCGACATCGCCGCCCATGCAGATCGGAACGCCAGCCGCAAGCGCCAGACGCAAAGCCGCACGGCCTTCCGCAACGCTTGCCGGGGCGGGCTCGACGCCGTTCCAGCCGCGATAGCGCGAGATGGATTCGCCGGCCGCGAGGGTCGGGCAGAAGGCGATGTGCTTGGCGGCCATCGCCTTGAACAGGACGGCGGTGCCTTCATCGCCATGCTCGATGGTATCGACCCCTGCCGCAATCGCGCGGCGCATCCCCTCAGCCGTGACGGCATGGACGGCGACCGTGCGCCCCGCATCGTGCGCGGCGGCGACGGCAGCGTCCATTTCGGCTTGCGAGAAGGTCGGCAGGCTGGGTTCGCCCGGGCGGTAGTGGTAGTCGCCGTAGAGTTTGACGACATCCGCCCCCGCCGCGATCTGGCTGCGCACGGCGCGGACCACGCCTTCCACGCCGCTGGCCTCTTCCGCACCTTGCGGCACGGGCACACCCGGCTCGAAGCCCTTGGGGCCATAAGCCCCTTGCGCGACGATGGCGCGCGTGGTGACGAGCAGGCGCGGGCCTTGCGTGATCCCGCTGTCGATCGCCTTCTTGAGCCCGACATCGGCATAGCCCGCGCCTTCGGTGCCGAGATCACGCTCGGTGGTGAAGCCCGCTTTTAACGTGATTTCAGCGGCCTTGGCCGCGCGTACCGTGCGCAGTGCGAGCGGCTCGTGCAGCACCTGATCATCCCATGGTGTCTCGTTATAGGGGTGTAGGAACAAGTGGCTGTGGCCCTCGATCAGGCCCGGGATCAGGGTCTGGCCGGGCAACTCGATCACAGCGGTATCGGCAGGAACGGTGAGATGCGGACCGGCGGCGGCGATGCGTTCCCCTTCGACCAGCACTTCCCAACCCACATGCGGCGCGGGATCGACGCCATCAAAGACTTGCGCGGGGCGGAGCAGGGTGTGGCCATTCGGTGCCTCGCCCATTGCGGGAGTGGCCAAAGCCAGTGCCACTGTGCATCCCAACCAA
>CANFIV010000284.1 GCA_947446935.1 Sphingomonadaceae bacterium
CGAAGGCTGGGACCAAGCGATCAAGCGCATGGTCCGCCTCAACGGCGCGGCGCTGACGCCCGAGGAAGCGCGCCATATCGTGCGCTATCTCGCCGATACGCATGGCCTCGCCCCGGAAGAGGCCAAGCCCGTGCAGTACCTTGTCGAGAAACGGGTAATCGACGAGACCAATATCCCGAGCGAATCGGTGCGCACCAGCTGCGCCGCCTGCCATGCTTTTGGGCAGCCTCTTTCGTGGCGACGGTCCTCGGCGGAGTGGAAGAACCTGCAGGAATTCCACGTCGCGCTCTATTCGCAGGCCGATGCGCAGTATCGCCGCCCCGCAACCGACCGCCCGGGTGCGGTGTTCGGCTCGACCGATCCGATCGTCAACAAGCCCGGCACCATTCCCGTAACGGTCGGGCAAGTGGCGCTTGAGTATCTGCGCAAGACCGCGCCGCTCAAGACGCCGGAGTGGACCGCGTGGGAAGCGCGCAAGCAGGCCCCCCGCCTCGCAGGCAAGTGGCTCGCCAGCGCGTGGCTGCCGGGCAAGGGCTTGTTTTACGGCACCTTCACGGTTGCGCCGGGTGCTTCTGAAGGCGAGTTCAAGACCGAGACGGCCTTGCGCAATCTGGCTGACGGTGATGTGCTGAACGCACCTGGCGGCGGTCTTGTCTATGGCGGCTATGCCTGGCGCGGCCGGACCGTACCGGCTGATGCGCCCGCCGCGCCCAATGCCTTCAACCAGCCGCTGCGCAGCACAATGCTGTTCAATCCCGACCGCAGGAGCGCGTCTGGCCGCTGGTTCTGGGGCGACTATCAAGAATTCGGCTATGATGTGACGCTGACCCGCGCCGATGGCAGCCCGGTGATCGGTGCCGTCTGGCCCGCCGCGATCAAGGGCGGAGCTAAGGCGCAGACCGTGCACATCTATGGCGATGCCTTCCCAGCGGGGCTGACAGCCAAGGACATTGATCTCGGCGCAGGGGTCATGGTGACCAAGCTGGTTTCGGCTACCCCCGGTGAGGTGGTCGTCACCGTCGATGCAGCGGCCGATGTGAAGCCTTCGGTGCACGATGTTTCGATTGGCTCGGCGGTTCTGGCCGGCGCCCTGCCGGTCTATCAGAAGATCGCCTACCTCAAGGTAAGCCCGGAGACTGGGATCTCCCGGCTGGGCTCGGGCAAGCACACGCCAGGCTATGCGCAGTTCGAGGCATGGGGCTTTGACGTTGGCGCGGATGGCAAGCCCAATACTGCCGATGACGTGAAGGTCGGCGTGGTGCCCGCCGACTTCAGCATCGAGGAGTTCCAGGCCACTTACTATGACGACGACAAGGACTTCGTCGGCAAGCTGACCCCGACAGGCTTCTTCACGCCCGCGAGCGACGGGCCGAACCCGCAGCGCAGCGGCAATCGCAACAACTACGGCGATGTCTGGGTCGTGGCGACGGCCAAGGACCAGAAAGATGCCACCGGCCAGCCGCTGACCGCGCGGTCCTACCTTGTTGTTACTGTGCCCGCCTACAAGCGGTGGGACAACCCGGCGGTGTCCCAATGACCACAACGCTTGCACACCGCTATCGCAGCGGAGAGATACACGAATTTCGGGCACAGGGCGCGGACTTCATCTATCTGGTCACGGCAGGCGCAATATTTGCCGCTGACGAGATGACGCGCAAAGTGCTCGACCTGCTCGGCAAGCATGGCGAGATGGACCACGACGATCTCGTCCGCGCGCTGGTGGCCGATGGCGTTTCGGCCACGGATGCCGAGGAACTGGTGCGCGAACTGCGGCTGGCGCGCGCAATCCAGTCCACGCAAGTGGTCCATGCGCTCATGCCAGCAGCTCCGCCGGCGGGCTATCCGTTGCAGGCGCTGGTGCTCAACGTCACCAACCAATGCAACCTGGCCTGCACCTATTGCTACGAGTTCGGGGCCGATAAGATCGCGACCCCCGCAGGCAAGCCCAAGTACATGTCGCTGGAGACGGCCAAGTCCTCGGTCGATTTCCTGCTGAAGAGCGCGGACAAGCGCGAAGCGGTGCACATCACCTTCTTCGGCGGTGAAACGCTGATGAACTTCCGCCTGTTGCAGAGTGTGGTGCTCTATGCCGACGAGGCCGCCGCCGCTGTCGGAAAGCGCATCACCTACAGCCTGACGACCAACGCAACACTGCTGACCGACGAGATCATCGCGTTCCTCTCGGACCATGCGATCGGCGTCACCGTATCGATGGACGGCCCGCCCGAGCTGCAGGATGCCCGCCGCGTCTACAAGAACGGCAAGGGCAGCTATGCGGTCATGGAGCCGCGCCTGCGCAAGCTGATCGCCGGACACAAGACCCGCGCCGTCACCGCGCGCGTGACGCTGAGCGCTGGAGTGACCGACGTGCAGCGGATCTATCGCCACCTCAAACACGATATCGGTTTTCACGAGGTCGGCTTCGCGCCCGTCACCACGGCGGGCGAGGAGCGCGACTATGCGCTCGACGGCGATGCCATGACCGGTGTGCTTGCGGATTTCGAGGCACTCGCGGATGAAGGGCTGGACTATGCGCTGCAAGGCAAAGTCCACGGCTTTACCAACGTGTCCGAAACGATTTCCGAGCTGATCGCAGGCACCAACAAGTCGCACCCCTGCGGCGCGGGGTTGGGGCTCCTCGGTGTCAGCCCGTCGGGCGATCTATCGCCGTGCCACCGCTTTACCGATGCCGATACGCATACGCTGGGGCATATCGATACGGGGCTCGACCAGACCAAGCGCGAGGCCTTTCTAACCAAGGGCCATGTCGCCTCGAAGTATGAATGCAGCACCTGCTGGGCGCGCCCGATGTGCGCCGGTGGCTGCCACCATGAAGCCTTCGTGCGCTATGGCGATACCGGCCATGCCAACCTGCATTATTGCGACTGGATCCGCCAATGGACCGATCGCTGCCTGCAGATCTATGGCGTGCTCGCCCAGCGCAATCCCGAATTTCTCACCCGTTTCGCCGAACGAAAGGGCTTGTCATGAAGCACCTGAAGCCGATCAACGCCAAAGCGTTCAAGATCGAGGCCGATCTTGCGTCGATGGACGAAGACGTCGTCGCGCTCCAGCAGACGCCGCGGCCGCACGTGCCGCTGGGCTGCTCGCTGTCGTTCTCGCCCGGCTGGGAAGTCGATGCCACCGGCGGGACCGCAGGGCTCTGCCAGCCGGCCGAGCGGGACATCTACGATTGCTACGTTACCTGCTTCTGGCCGGTGCAGATGGCGGACCATGTCAACTATTCGGCTGACTGGGCGAGCAATTGCGCGGCGGCGACCAAGGACTGGCGCAACCTCGATATCGTCTTCCCCTAAGACTGTTGCCTGCGTCGAACGCTGCCAGAATTGCTGACTGAGAAGGGACTTTTGCATGATCACATTTGCCCGCAAGGCCGTTCTCGGTGCCGCAGCGCTTGCTCTTGCTGTCAGCATGCCCGCCATGGCCGGGACCTTGATGTTGGGCACCTATCCCGACAAGCTGTTCACGGTGGATGAAGCCACCGGCAAAATCGGCGAGAAGATCCAGCTGCCGGGCGGTCTGCCGGTTTCACTGCGGATCACGCCCGATCAATCGAAGATTTTTGCAACTACGATAACCACCAGCAGTGTGATCGTGATGGACGCCAAGACAC
>CANFIV010000285.1 GCA_947446935.1 Sphingomonadaceae bacterium
CTCGACACCAAGATGAGCTTCGATTCGAACGCGCTCTATCGCCACCCCGATGTCGTCGCGCTGCGTGACGAGACCGAGGAAGACCCGGCGGAGATCGAGGCCAGCAAGTACGACCTCGCCTACATCAAGCTTGATGGCAACATCGGCTGCATGGTGAACGGCGCCGGGCTTGCCATGGCGACAATGGACATCATCAAGCTCAACGGCGAATTCCCCGCCAACTTCCTCGACGTGGGCGGCGGTGCGACAACCGAGAAGGTGACCGCTGCGTTCAAGCTGATCCTTTCGGATCCGGCGGTGAAGGGCATTCTCGTCAACATCTTCGGCGGCATCATGAAGTGCGACATCATCGCCGACGGCATTGTCGCCGCCGCGAAGGAAGTGAACCTGCAGGTTCCGCTGGTCGTGCGCCTCGAAGGCACCAACGTGCAGCAGGGCAAGGACATCCTTGCCAACTCGGGTCTCCCCATCGTCCCCGCCAATGACCTTGGCGATGCCGCGCAGAAGATCGTGGCTGCAGTCCGGAAGGTTTCCTGAACCATGAGCATTCTCGTCAACAAGAACACCAAGGTCATCACCCAGGGCATGACCGGCAAGACCGGCGCGTTCCACACGCAGGCCGCGCTTGATTACGGCACGCAGATGGTTGCGGGCGTCACCCCGGGCAAGGGCGGCACCAGCCACATCGGCCTGCCGCAGTATGATACCGTCGCCGAAGCCAAGGCTGCGACCGGCGCGGCCGCCAGCTGCATCTACGTGCCGCCTCCGGGCGCGGCGGATGCCATTCTGGAAGCGATCGACGCGCAGATGGAGCTCATCGTTTGCATCACCGAGGGCATTCCGGTGCTCGACATGGTGCGCGTGAAGCGGGCGCTGCAGGGTTCGAAGTCGCGCCTGATCGGCCCGAACTGCCCCGGCGTTCTGACCCCGAACGAATGCAAGATCGGCATCATGCCGGGCAGCATCTTCAAGAAGGGCTCGGTCGGCGTCGTTTCGCGCTCAGGCACGCTGACCTATGAAGCCGTGTTCCAGACCACCAATATCGGCCTTGGCCAGACCACGGCTGTCGGCATTGGCGGCGATCCGGTGAACGGCACCAACTTCATCGACGTGCTCGAGCTGTTCCTCGCGGACGACGACACCAAGTCGATCATCATGATCGGTGAAATTGGCGGCGACGCCGAGGAAATGGCCGCGCAGTTCCTGATCGACGAAGCCAAGAAGGGCCGCAAGAAGCCGATGGCCGGCTTCATCGCAGGCCGCTCGGCACCTCCGGGCCGCCGCATGGGCCACGCCGGCGCGATCGTCTCGGGCGGCAAGGGCGATGCCGAAAGCAAGATCGCCGCGATGGAAGCGGCCGGCATTCGCGTTTCGCCGTCGCCCAGCTTGCTGGGCGAGACGCTGGCGGACGTGCTGAAGGGCTGAACGTTCGGCCTATGGGATTTGAGAAAGGCCGGGGGGAAACCTCCGGCCTTTTTCGTTGCGTGTATCCCTCCTGAAAGGGGAGGTGTCAGCCCGCTGGGGCTGACAGAGGGGTAGCCGCTACCCCTCCACAATCCGATACGGCACCAAGTCCCGCTGGCTGGGATCCACGTCGATCGCCTTGTCGCTGGGCGGGAAGGCTCGCTGGTCGCAGGTGTCGCGGTGGCAGATGCGGCAGCTGATGCCGATACGGGTTACAGCGTCGTCGCTTTTCAGGTTCAGTCCGTCGGCGTAGACGAATTCATCCGCCAGCGCGGCTTCGCAGCCCAAGGCGACAGCGTAGCGGCGCGGGGGGCGGTAGTAGCTGCCGCTCGGTTTGACGAGGCCCTTGGCGATCGAGACGTAGCGAATGCCGTCGGGCATTTCGGCGAGCTGGACGTGGATGCGGTCCGGGATCGCGACCGCCTCGTGCACGATCCACAAAGGGCACGCGCCGCCGAAGCGGCCGAATTGCAGGCGCGTGGCGGAATGGCGTTTGGTGATGTTGCCCGCCATGTCCACTCGGCAAAAAAACACCGGAATGCCGCGCGCCTGTGGGCGTTGCAGGGTGGAAAGGCGGTGGCAGCACTGCTCGAAGCTGGTGTGGAACAGCTGGCGCAAACGGTCGATATCATGGCGCAAGGTGCGCGCGGCGCTGCGGAAGCGCTCGTAAGGCATGAGCAGCGCGCCGGCGGCATAGTTGCCAAGGCCGACGGTGAGGAGGTGCCGCGCGGCCTCGGTCTGCAAGGGTGCGGCAGCAACGATTTCGGCGATCTGATCGGACAGCGCCAGCGCGGCGACCTGATAGGCGAGCTGGAAGCGGCTGGATTCGTTGGGCTGCGCGGAATCGAGCTGCAAGTGCCGGGTCGCGGCATCGAAGCGGCGCAGGGGGCCGCCGCTTTTCCACTCGATAGTGACGCCCTCGCGCCGGAGCCATTGCTGCATGGTGCGGATGCGCGGGCTGGCCTCGTCGCCCGCGATTTCCTCGGCGAGTCGCTCGGCGTCGCGGTCGATCTGGTCGACATAGTTGTTGGCGGCGTGGAACCAGTCGCGCGCTTCTTCCCATGGCAGGCGGCCGCTACCGATGTTGCCCGGCAGGCCGATGCCTTCGTCGACCATTTCCAAACGCTGGCGACTGCGGGCATAGAGCCCGTGGAGCGCCACGAAGCGCTCGGCAAAGGCCGGAAACTGGCGCGCGAGGCGCTCGATCTGTTCGCCGGGGATTGTGCCGCTGAGCTCCGGATCGGCGAGCGCTTCGCGCAGCGCTTCGGCCATGCGGTCGCCGTCGGCGGGTTCGAGATCGGCCCAGTCTATCGGGAAGGCGGCGCGCAAGGCATCGCTCAGCGCAGGGGTAAGGTGGCGCTCATCGGTTTCGAGCTGCGAGAGATAGGAGGCGCTGATGCCGAGCGTGCCCGCCATCTCGGCTTGAAGCAGGCCCCGCCGCTGGCGGAGCGTGCGCAGAGCGGGGCCTGCAAAGAGTCGGCGGTTGGACATTCGTTGCAGCCTAATTTGCAAAGTGGGGCTTTGCAACTTTGCAGAATTACATTGGACAGCGCTGTTGCGATGCGGCATCCGCCGACGCCACCTTTCCTGAATCCGGGGTTTCCTGAATGTCAGCCAATATCGCCGAAATGGAAAAGCGCCGCGAGGCGGCCCGTATGGGCGGCGGCCAGCGCCGCATCGATGCGCAACACGCCAAGGGCAAGCTGACCGCGCGCGAGCGGCTTGAAATCCTCCTCGACGAACACAGCTTCGAAGAGACCGACGCTTATGTCGAGCACAACTGTGTCGACTTCGGGATGCCCGAGCAGACCATTCCCGGCGACGGCGTGGTCACGGGTTCGGGCACGATCAACGGCCGACTGGTCTATGTGTTTTCGCAGGACTTCACCGTGTTCGGCGGCGCGGTTTCCGAACGCCACGCGATGAAGATCTGCAAGATCATGGACACCGCGCTCAAGATCGGTGCGCCGGTGATCGGCATCAACGACAGCGGCGGCGCGCGCATCCAGGAAGGCGTCGCGAGCCTTGGCGGCTATGCCGAGATCTTCCAGCGCAATGTGCTCGCCTCAGGCGTGGTGCCGCAGCTTTCCCTCATCATGGGGCCTTGTGCGGGCGGCGCGGTCTATTCGCCTGCGATGACCGACTTCATCTTCATGGTGAAGGAC
>CANFIV010000286.1 GCA_947446935.1 Sphingomonadaceae bacterium
CTGTCTTCACGCGGCGCCTGCCGACCGAACGTGTCGTCTCGGCCACCATTGGCGGACAGCGCCGCTCGATCCGCGTCTCCGATCTGCCGCTCGGCGATGATGGAGTTGCGGGTTACGCGGTCGATACAGAGGAAATGGAGGAACTGCAGCGCCAGTTCCGTCGCTTCCGTGAGGCTCAGCGCGAAATGCTCGATACGCTCTCCGCCGGGATCGCGCAGTTCGACGAGAAGCGCAATCTGGTCTTCGCAAATCAGCCGTTTTTGCGGATATTCGGCGTGCCGCAAGCCTGGGTGGTTGATACCCCGCCTTTCGACCGTGTGCTTGACCGCATGCGCGATGGCGGACGTCTGCCCGAAGTGCGCGATTTTCCGGAATGGCGCCGCGAGCGGCAGGGCTGGTTCCTGGCGCGCGAGCCGCGCGAGGAGCCTTGGCACCTCGGTGATGGTACACACCTTCGCGTTGTCGGCCAGCCAATGCCTGACGGCGGGCTCCTGATGATCTTCGAGGACCGGACCGAGCAGCTCCAGCTTGCCGCCATGCGTGACACGCTTTTGCGCACGCGCACGGCCACGTTCGACAACCTGTTCGAATCGCTCGCGGTATTCGGGCCGGATGGACGGCTTCAGCTGTGGAACCGGCGCTTTGCGGGTGATTGGGGGCTGGAGGAGGAATTCCTGGGCACCCATCCGCGCGCCGATGTTCTGCTCAGCCGGATCGCCAAGAAGCTGAAGCGGCCGGCGCAGGTTGGGACAATCGGTCAGGTGATTCAGGCAGCAACGCTGGAGCGCAAGCAGCAGAGTGGGCGGCTTGCGCTCGCCGATGGACGGTTTCTTGCTATCGCGGGTGTACCGCTGCCTGATGGCAATGGTATGCTCACCGTGCTCGACATCACCGATTCCGAAAAGGCGGAAGCGGCGCTGCGCGAGCGCAATGCCGCACTGGTCGATGCCGACGCGGTCAAGACACGGTTTATCGCCAACATGAGCTATGAATTCCGTACGCCACTTACCTCGATCGGCGGGTTTGCAGAGCTCTTGCAAAGCGGGATGGCGGGCGAACTCACCCCGCAGGCGCTGGACTATGTCGCAGCGATCCTGAATTCGGTCGAACGGTTGGGCGAGCAGATCGAGAACGTGCTTGATCTTTCGCAGAGCGAGGTTGGCACGCTGCCATTGGCGGCCGAGCCGGTTGATATTTTCCCCTTGCTTGGTGACGTCGTGCGCGAGCGCGCCGAGCGGCTGAATGAGGCGAAGATCACGCTGGATCTCAGGGGAAGCGCTGCTGTCGGCAAGGCAACTGGCGACAGGCGGCGTCTGCGGCGCGTGTTTGGTCAGTTGATCGACAATGCCATTGCAGCGACCCCTGTCGGCGGGCGCATTCTGGTGGAGGCATCGCGCCGCAAGGCTGGCAAGAATGCGAAGGACAGCGCGGGCTCCCTTCAGATTGTCGTCTCAGACAACGGCAGCGGGATGGAACCGGCGGAGATGGCCCGCTCGCTTGAAGGCCTGAAAATCAGCGCTGATGGCCGCACGGTCGAGCGTCGTGCCGGGCTTGGCCTGCCATTGGTGCGCCAATTGGTTGCCGCCCACGGCGGCACATTCGAGCTGATTTCCGAAAAGGGTCAGGGCACCAGCGCAGTGGTAGTTCTGCCATGACGCTCATTCGTTTGCCCGATCTTGCCGCTACCGAGCAGCTGGGCAAACGCATCGCAGAAGCGCTGCGTCCCGGCGACGTGGTCGCGTTGACCGGCGGATTGGGGGCGGGCAAGACCACGCTGGCGCGCGCGATCATCGGTGCGCTGGGCTATGCCGGAGAAGTCCCGAGCCCGAGCTTTGCAATCATCGAGGTCTATGATCCCCCCCGAATAAGGCTTCGCGTGGTCCATGCCGACTTCTATCGTCTGGAAGACCCCGAGGAGGTCGAGGAACTTGGGCTCGACGACTACCGCGCAGATGCTGCGCTGATCGCGGAGTGGCCCGAGCATGCGGGGGGTTTCACCAAGGAGCTGGCCTGTCTTTCGGTAGAAATCGAAATCTTGGATAACGAACGGGTCGCCATTGTCGAGCCGGGCCCTGATTGGCTAGAGCGAGGGGGATGGACTTGACGCTACCCGCTTCCGCCGAACCGTTCCTTGCTGCTGCTGGCTGGGGGAGTGCCGCGATCGAGCCGCTGCCCGGCGATGCATCCAGCCGCCGCTATTTCCGCCTGCGCGGTGCGGGCAAGTCAGCCATGCTGATGCACGCACCGCCACCGGCGGAAGACCCCGAGCCGTTTCTGCGGGCGGCGCGCTGGCTCGATGCCAATGGCCTGCGCGCTCCCCATATTTTCGCTGAGGACATCGCCAACGGTTTCGTGCTGCTGCAAGATTTCGGCGAGGTGCGCATGCGTGAGTATCTCGACGCTTGGCCTCAGGACGAAGGCGATGTCTATCGCCACGCGATCGACGCCCTGCTCGAACTGCATCGCCTGCCGCCGGGGCCGTTCACGCAGTATTCGCTCGCCGAGTATCAGCGTGAAGCGAAGCTTTTTGTCGATTGGTTCTGCCCGGCGCGGGGGCTTTATGTCGATGGCAAGAGCTGGACCGAGGCTTGGGAAAAAGTGCTGGGGCCGCTGCTCGCGCGCCAACGTCCGGGCGTGACGGTGCTGCGTGACTACCACGCGGAAAACATCATGCTCGATGGCGGGCTCGACAAGCAGGGCCTGCTCGATTTCCAGGATGCATTGGTAGGCCACGCCGCCTATGATCTCGTGTCGCTGTTGCAGGATGCGCGGCGCGATGTTGATCCCGCGCTGGAGAGCGCGATGCTCGACTATTATATCGCGCAAAGCGGTTCGGATACGAACTTCATCGACGACTACGCCCGCCTTGGCGCGCAGCGCAACGCCAAGATCGTGGGCATATTCGTGCGGCTGTGGAAGCGCGACGGCAAGCCGCGCTACCTTGATTACATCCCTCGCGTCTGGGCACTGTTGGAACGCGATCTGGCCCATCCCGCGCTGGCACCGGTCGCGCGCTGGTTCGACGAGCATATTCCGGCAGAGATTCGCGATTCTTCGAGCACGCTTGGCGGGCGGTTCGAAACGTGAGCGCGCCAGATGCGCCTTTGGCCAGCGATGTCGCGATGATCCTTGCCGCAGGATTGGGCAAGCGGATGCGGCCGTTGACGGCCACCCGGCCCAAGCCGCTGGTGCGCGTCGACGGGCGTCCGCTGATCGACCATTGCCTCGACAAGCTGATCGAAGCGGGCGTGGCGCGCGCTGTGGTCAATGTGCATTATCTGCCGGGTCAGCTTGTGGCGCACCTTTCGAACCGCACCGCACCTGCCATCGCGATTTCCGACGAGAGCGAGGCTTTGCTGGAAACCGGCGGCGGGCTGATCAAGGCGCTGCCACAGCTCGCTGCCGATCCGTTTTTCTGCCTCAACAGCGACAATGTGTGGCTCGATGGGCCGCAGAATGTGTTCGCCGCACTCAGCAGTGCCTGGGATCCGGCGCGGATGGACGCACTGCTGCTGCTGGTAAGCCATGCGCGCGCGTTCAATTATGAGGGACGCGGCGATTTCCATCTTGATCCGCTGGGCAAAATCAGTCGGCGCAAATCAGGGCGGGTCGCGCCGTTCATTTTTA
>CANFIV010000287.1 GCA_947446935.1 Sphingomonadaceae bacterium
CATCCGGCGCGTAGGACGTGGTGGGGTAGCGGCGGGTCACTTCGGTCAGAGCGGTCAGCGCCTGCTGGGTGATCTTCTGGTCACGCGTCACGTCGCTGATCTGCTCGTAGTAGCAGAGAGCGACGAGATAGTAGGCGTAAGGCGCATCCTTGTTGCCCGGATGGATCGAGAGGAACCGCTGCGCCGACTGCACTGACTTCGCATAATCGCGCGCGGCATAATAGCTGAACGCGCTCATCAGCTGGGCGCGGCGGGCCCAGGGCGAATAGGGATGCTGCCGCTCAACTTCATCAAACAGCGCGGCGGCCTGCTTGGCATCGCCGCGATCGAGCCGTTCCTTGGCGGCGGCGTAAAGCGTATCGACGTCGCGTGCGACGTACGCGACGTCCTTCTTGGCCTTGGAACCGGCGCAACCGGCGGTGGAGCCAAGCGCCACCACAACGGCAGCAATAAGGGCGAAGCGCAGCGGGCTGCGACCTGAAGCGTGATCGATCATGGCGGTGCTATAGCCAGCAGCCCCCTGAACGCCAAGTGAAGTTCACCAATTTTGCCCGTGCGCAACACGAGCCTCTTTTGCTGGCCTTCTATTGGGCGGCCTGGGCTTCCGGGGCGTCGAACGGAGGCTCCAGCGTAATGGGGTCGGCAAGGGTGATGCGGTCGAGCATCGAGGCCATTTCATCGCGCAATTGCAGCATCAGGCCGCGCAGACGGCACTCGGCCTCGGGAAGGCAATTGTTGCAGGTCTCGTGCGCATTGCGGCTGGCGCAAGGGGTCAGCGCGAGGCTGCCGCGCGTCAGCCGAATGATATCGCCGTAGCGGATATCGACCGGCTGCAGGGCGAGTTCGTAGCCGCCCTCTCGCCCACGGTGCGAGGCGACGATCCCTTCGCGCGCCATTTCGGAGAGGATCACGGTCAGGAATTTGCGGGGGATGTTCTGCGCCTCCGCGATCGCATCCAGACGCACGGGCCCCTGCCCGAATGTATCGGTCAGGTGCTGGAGTGCGCGGATCGTATATCGCGTCTTCTGCGAAAGCATGCCCCTGATTTGGGCAGGCGCAGGGGAAAGTCAACGCTGAGGGTAGAATTATCCGAAGACTTCTGCCTCTTCGGCCGGAACGACGGAGTGGCGCGCAAACACGCCAAAGGCGACGATCACAGCATAGCACAGCGCGGGAAGCACCAGCGAGGTGGTGAGGCTGCCGGTTGCATCCGCGATGGCCCCGGTGGCGAGCGGCACTACGGCCCCGCCGAAAATGGCGACATTGATGATGCCCGAACCGTCCGCCGCGCGCTTGCCCAGCCCATCGCAAGCGAGCGTGAAGATCGTGGGAAACATGATCGAGTTCATAAGACCGATCGCGAGCAAGCTGTATGCCGCGACCGGACCTGACGTATGCGTCGAAATGCCCAGCAGCACTATGGCCCCAGTGGCGCAGGCTGCCAGCGTCAGTCCCGGATTGACGAGGCGCAGTACAGCGGAACCGATGAACCTGCCGATCATCGCACCGAACCAGTACTTCCAGATCTCACCGCCCGCCGCCTCGTGGGTCAGCCCCATGACGGTCGGCTGAGAGAGGTAGTTGACGATCACCGAGCCGATCGAGACTTCAGCGCCAACATAGAGGAAGATGCAGGACGCACCGAAAGCAAAGCGCCGGCGGCTGAGCAGCGCAAGGCTCGCGGCGAGCGAGCTGACCTCATGCCGCTCGCCCTTCAGGCGGTTGCGGTTCATCCAGACCACGCCGGCCACCAACGCGAGCGAGATGGCGAGACCGATATAGGTGTTCACGACAAGGCTGCTCTCGGTGACGCGATAGGCATCGAGAGCGGGGCCGGTCAGAGTATCGGCCTTGATATCCTTGATCCCGCCCAAGATCAGTCTGGCCCCGATGAGCGGGAACAGCACCGTACCGAGCGAATTGAAGGCCTGTGCAAATGTGAGGCGGCTGCTGGCGGTCCGCGCGGGCCCGAGCAGCGAGATCAGTGGGTTCGAAACAACCTGAACGATCACGACACCGCTGGCGAGAATGAAAAGAGCAAAGAGAAACAGCACGTAGAGTGCGCTTTGCGAAGCCGGAATGAACAGCAGGCAGCCCGCCATCATGGTGAGCAACCCGACCGCCGCGCCGCGCATGTAGCCGATCCGCTTGACCAGCGCGGCTCCGGGAATGCCGAGCACGAAATAGGCGGTGAAAAAGCAGAACTGCACCAGCATCGCCTGAGTGTAGTTCAGCGTGAAGAGCTCCTTGAGCTTCGGGATGATCACATCGTTGAGCGAGGTGATGCCGCCGAAAAGGAAAAACAGCGCCATGACGAAAAGGCGCAGTTCGGGCGCATCGACATTCCCGCCGCCATTTGCATCGGCAGTTGTGGCGGCAGAAGGGGCCATGGCCATGACAAATGCTCTCCTTGTGGCCGGTCACTTGCCGACTTTCCGGAGGCCTTGTGCCAAGCCGGGCGCGAAAGTCCACCCGGCAGCTATCCGCATACGTATGGTCGCCGTGGACAAGTTTCCGCAGCGTGTGAACGTTCAACCGGTTACGTAGAAAAATCGGTTCCCGAAAACACCGAGCTGCCGACCTGGCCCCTCCCCCGCGAGGTGGGAAAGAGGCCGGCGGCCGTTCAGCGGAGCCGATCAGGAGATCAGTGCGCTGCCTGCTTCAGGTACGCAATCACGTCGGCGCGGTCCTGCGGGTTCGACAGACCAGGAAACGCCATCCGGGTGCCCGGCACGTACTTCATCGGTCCCGAAAGGAACACATCGAGCGTATCAGCGCCCCAAGTCACACCCTTGGTCTTCATCCCGGCAGAATAGGTGAAGTTTGCGAAAGTGCCCGCCTTGCGGCCAATAACGCCCTTGAGCGAAGGCCCCATGCGGATCGCACCAGTGTTGAGATCATGGCAGGCCGCGCAGCGTGCGAACACCGTCTTGCCGCGCGCCGCATCGCCAGCGAGGCCGCCAGCTGCTTGCGCAGCACCCGCCGCAGTCAGAGCCGCAACAGCCGCTACGCCCAGTCCCACCAAACCAAGACGCACCTTCAAAGCCTTCATCGTGATCTCCAATATTAAGCATGCGGTATGTCGCACAAAGCCGCTGTCTCGCAGCTTAACGAACTGTATCCGATTGTGTAAAATTCAGTTGCGCGCGGGTGCGGAAAGATAAAGCTTGATCACGAGCCTGAAGAGCTCGCTTCGCTCATCAGGGGTCAGCGGTGCAAGCAGTTCACTTTCATCTGTAAAGATGATCTCGCGCGCGGCGGTGAGCGTCGCCGATCCGGTCTCAGTAATCCAGAGCCCCCCTGCCCGCCGATCGAGTTTGGATGGCTCGGATACGAGATGACCGTTCAGCGTGAGTTGGCGCACAAATTGGTGGACCGTCGGCCGTTCGATCTTGAAAAAGCGCGAGAGGTCCGATTGTTTGACCCCCGGATTGGCATTGACCAACCACAGGATCGCGACCTGCTTGGGGGTGACCTTGAAGGCTTCAAGCTGCCGTTCCAGCCGTGAGAGAAACAGCGAATTGGCCGTGCCGATATGGAGGCCGAGCACTTCGTCAATCCCATCGAGATCGAGGCCCGGGGTCACGGCTTGCCGGGTCATGAGGTCCGTGGACACGAGCGG
>CANFIV010000288.1 GCA_947446935.1 Sphingomonadaceae bacterium
CAGCGGGATCAGCTCCGCGCCGGCGAGGCGGTTGTAGCTGTCGAAGCGCGGCCGTGCGCCGAGCAGCGCCATGACCTGGGCGATCTGCGCACCCTCGCTCTTCAGGTTGTCCGTGCCCCACAGCACCATCGCGATGGTTTCGGGCAGATGACCCGAATCTGCGAGTGTGCGCTCTATAAGGCGCTTGGCCTGCTCGGCCCCGTCCTTCACCGCGAAGGCGGAAGGCAGGCGGAACGGATCGAAGCCGTGGATGTTGCGGCCCGTCGGAAGGATTTCCGGCGCGCGCAAGATGTCCCCGCCCGATACGGGGCGGACATAGCGCCCGCTCAGCGCGCGGACGAGGCCATCGAGTTCGTGGTTGGTCGCCAGCGCCGCGTTCAGTGCGGCCATGTCCTTGAGCAGCGGCGTATCGAGCTTGAGCTTGCCGTCGACCAGCGCCTCGACCGTTTCGCGCGTCAGCAGTTGGTCGCGGGCTTCGGCGGAAGCCAAGACCATATCGATCCGCTCCTCGCGGGTCGCGGCGAGGCCGGCCACGTGCAGGCCCTGCGGGATGAGTTCGCGCTCGATCTCATAGAGTTTCGCCGCAAGCACGGGGATATCGCTGCCGTCGAGGTCGAGCGCTTCGGCCTGATCCGCAATCAGTTCGGCCAGCATCGCGGCCTGCTCATCGCCCGGAGGCATCGAGCGCCAGCGATCTACCGAGGCTTTGAGGTCTGCAAGGCCCTTGTAGACGCCCGAATTGGTCAGCGCCGGGGTGAGGTAGCTGACCAGAGTGGCACCCGAACGGCGCTTGGCGAGCACGCCTTCCGAAGGGTTGCTCGCGGCATAGAGGTAGATGTTGGGCAGATCCCCGATCAGCCGGTCCGGCCAGCACTGGGCGGTGAGGCCGGTCTGCTTGCCGGGCATGAATTCGAGGCTGCCGTGCGTGCCGAAGTGCAGCACAGCGTGGGCTTTGAAATCTTCGCGCAGCCAGCGGTAGAACGCGGCGAAGGCATGTGTCGGGGCGAAGCGGCCCTCGAACAGAAGGCGCATCGGATCACCTTCGATGCCGATTGCGGGCTGGATGCCGATGAACACATTGCCGAACTGCGCGCCGAGGATTTGTACCGAGGAGCCATCGGACTGTAGCTTGCCGGGGGCCGGGCCCCACGAAGCCTCGATGTCCTTCAGCCAAGTCTCGCCGCGCACGATCGTATCCGCGCTGACTTTCGTGTGGACATTGGCCTCGGTGCCGAAGCGCGCTGAATTGCCGCCAAGGATCTGCTCGCGCAGATCGTCGACCGTCGCCGGGACCTCGACCTGATAGCCTTCGTGCGCGAGGCGCGTGAGGGTCGCATGCAGCGATTCGAACACCGCGAGGAACTGGGCGGTGCCGGCCGCGCCTGCGTTTGGCGGGAAGTTGAACAGCACGATCGCCAAACGGCGCTCGGCTTCTTCGGCGCGGCGCAGATCGATCATCTTGACCACGCGGCCAGCCAAAGCCCCGGCCCGCTCTGCGCAGCTTTCCATCTGGCGCACCGCGCCGGTCGCCGGAAAAGTGCAGGCGCGCTGGCAGCCAGTGCAAGCCGCATCGGTGCCATCAGAGCGGCCGCCAAACACCATCGGCTGGGTCCCGCCATCGAGCTCCGGGATCGCGATCATCATCGTCGATTCGAGCGGGAGCAGGCCTTGCCCGTTGGCACCCCACGCCTGCAGCGTCTGAAACTCGACCGGATGCGCGGCGATATAAGGCCGGTCCAGCTTGGTCAGCATCGCCTCGGCCGCGGCCGTGTCGTTGTAGGCCGGTCCGCCGACGAGGCTGAAACCGGTCAGGTTGACCACTGCATCGACGATGGGCTTGCCGTCCTTGATAAACAGCTGCTCGATCGCCGGGCGGCCGTCCAGCCCACCGGCAAACGCCGGAATGACCTTAAGCCCCTTGGCTTCCATCGCCGTGATCACGCCGTCGTAATGCGCGGCATCACGTGCCAGGACATAGGACCGCAGCATCAGCACGCCGACGGTGCCGCGCGTTGCCTGAAGGCGGGGCAGATCGGCGACATTGGCCGACATGCGCGGCGTCATCGCCGGGTGATAGACGCCGACCTCTGGGTATTCGCGCGGGGCCGCCGCCTTCATCGCGCCGCGCAGACCCGCACGCGCGCCCGCCGCATAACGGTCGATCAGCGCGCGGATCATGTCGACGACGTTGTCGTCGCTGCCCGCCAGCCAGTATTGGAGCGTCAGGAAATAGGCGCGCACATCCTGCGCGGTGCCGGGCACGTATTTCAGCAGCTTGGGCAGGCGGCGCAGCATGGCCATCTGGCCCTTGCCCGAACTGGCCCCCGGCTTACCCGATCCGCGCAGCTTCTTGAGCAGCGCCATCATGCCCGTGGCCGGCTTGTCCATGCGGTAGTCGCCCATGCGGGTAAGCTTGACCACTTCGCCTGCCGACATGAGACCGACGATCGCGTCGCACTGGTCCTGCCGTGCCTGCAGCGCCGGAAGCACCGCGCGGATGTGGTCCTCAAGGAACAGCATCGTGCACAGGATGATGTCGCCGCGGGCAATGTCCGCGCGCGCAGCTTCCAGTGTACCGGGCTTTTCTTCCCAGTCGGCCGCCGCATGGAAACCGATGGTGACGCCGGTGCCGGCGCGGTCAAACTGTTGCTGCGCGCGCTGGAATGCGCCGGATAGGTGGTTGTCGAGCGTGATGACGACAACGCGAACAGGCACATTGGCCGGGGTGTTCGGGGTTGGGGCTGCCTTAGCGCGCATAGTGGGCTTTTGCCTCGTAGAGCGTGTCGAGCGTGATAGCCGCCAGCCCCATGTCATCTGCGTACTTCTCGGTGTTCCGCTTGGCTTTGCCGCGGACGAAGAACGGGATCTTGCGCAGTTCGCGTTCGGCCTCGTCCGTCCAGCCCGTGGTTTGGACGAGGGCAATATCTGTGTCCGCAATCAGCTCAGGCGCGCCAGCAGCGGCTGGTTCGCGCTGCGCCGGACCGTGCCCGTGCAGATGCGAGGCACCGTTTGCGTCGCTGAACTCGAAATCGTCGCGGAACATGGTGAGGAGGTGTTCCTCAAGCCCCATGACCAGCGGGTGCACCCAGCTGTCGAAGATCACATTGGCGCCTTCGAAGCCCATCTGTGGGCTGAAGCGCGCGGGGAAATCCTGCACATGGACGGGGGCCGAGATCACCGCGCAGGGCAGGCCGAGCCGCTTGGCAATGTGGCGCTCCATCTGCGTGCCGAGCACCAATTCGGGCGTGGCAGCGGCAATGGCTTCCTCGACTGTCAGGTGATCGTCGGTGATCAGCGGCTCAAGCCCATATTCCTTGGCCGCAATCCGCATTTCACGGGCGAATTCGCGGTTGTAGCAGCCGATGCCGCAGACGGTGAAACCCAGTTCCTCGCTTGCAACGCGGGCTGCGGCGATGGCGTGAGTGGCATCGCCGAACACGAAAACGCGCTTGCCGGTCAGGTAGGTTGAATCGACTGAGCGGCTCCACCAGGGCATGTGCGAGGAGGGATCGTTCAGCGCCGGCGCCGGATCGACTCCCGCGAGTGCGGCGACTTCGGCAATGCAGGCCCGCGTCGCGCCCACGCCGATCGGCACGGTGCGGATCGCGGGC
>CANFIV010000289.1 GCA_947446935.1 Sphingomonadaceae bacterium
TGAAGGCACACAGTGGGGCAACGTGCCCATGAACCTAGAACTGCGGCTCTCGGTTGAAGACAGCCCGAATTCGGCCGCCTGCGTCATGGACGCGATCCGCTGCTGCAAAATCGCGCTCGAGCGCGGCGAGGGCGGTGCGCTGATTGGCCCTTCGGCCTATTTCTGCAAGCACCCGCCCCAACAGTTCAACGATGACGTCGCGGCTCAACTGGTCGATGAGTATATCGCCGAAACCGCGCTCGCGGCGGAATAACCGCCCAATCTGCGCGTTCGTGACGGCGCCGGTCCTCAAGCGGGACCGGCGCCGTCCGCGTTTGCGGAAATGACCGCTTCAAAAGGACTGACCTGATGGACGCCGTGATCATCGCTGCGGGATATGGCAGCCGCCTTGCCGCACTTTCACCGTCAAAGCCCCTGACTCCGGTATGCGGGGTACCGATGATCGAGATCGGCATTCGTCAGGCCATGGCGGCCGGCATCACCCGTGTCGTTGTGGTGACAGGCCACAGGGCTGAAGAGGTTGAGGCATTTCTGGCAGGCTTGGCGCAGCGACTTGCTATTGCCATCGAGCCGGTGCGGGTCACGGACTGGAGCATACCGAACGGCTATTCGGTCATGGCGGGCGCGGCCCGCTGCCCCGGCGACTATCTCCTCATGATGGCGGACCATTTGTTCGAGCGAGATTTACTGATGGGCCTACTGGCGACTGGCAGCGAGACCCGTGACGTCACGCTCGCCATCGATCGGTATGTCACCAATCCGCTGGTCGATCCGGATGATGCGACATGGGTTGAGACCGACGAAAGCGGTCGGATCACAGCGATTGGAAAGACCATTGTGTCTTACGATGCGGTAGATTGCGGGGCATTTCTAGCGACGCCCGGTTTGGCCAACGCCATTGGCGAGGCGATCACCGACGGCAAAACGGGCAGCCTGTCCGATGGGATGCAGGTCCTGGCGAATCGCGGCCGCGCCGCAACGTATGAAATCGGCAACGCCTGGTGGATGGATGTGGACGACCCCCGCGCCCACGCCCTAGCCGAGGAGTTGGCACCCAAGCACCTTCCTATGGCTCTCGCTCTGGCGCAGAGGTGAGCGACGGTCTCACGCTAAAAGCGCTTGAGATTGATCGTCGTCGACTGATTCGTGTGTTGGACGTCGATCAGAACCGAGCGCAGCGATGGCGGCCCAAACAGGATAATGGGATTGTTGGAAAACCCCACGGCTTCGGTTGGTATGCCGAACAGGCCACCCCGATTGATCTTCCCTGAAGAATCCTCATCGTGATATATGGCAATGGCGTAAAGCCCGGGTCGGGGCACGAACAGGCAGAACCGTGTCTGGCCAACGTTGGCGGGTGTGCTGGCCACATAAAGCGAGCCGTTCTTTACAAGGAATCGCTTGGGCTCATTGGGATAGAGCGTGGCTGTGATCAGGCCCTTGCTATTTCGGACGCGGTCTACGGAAAGGTTGATCCACGTGTCGCTCGCGGGCCCGATGCACGCGGGCGCGGCATGCGCGGTCGCTGTCCCAATCGCTGCAGGCGCAAAACCCAAGCTCAGCGCAATGGCCGATATGCACCGCCATTTCGGCACGATCATGACATAGTTCCTGAAAAGAGCGGCTTGGTAAGAGCTGCCAGGTTGCGCGCGCGTGAATAGGCAGGCTTCACCCTGTTCGGCAAGTCCAACTGTGCGAGATGCTGACAGCGGTTTGCCAAGCGGCGCTTGAGTCCATTTGCGATGCTTTGCGCCGAATTGGCCGAGAATACGGACATTGCGTGTGGAAAAGCGAGGCATCAAAGCTTGTTCCACCGATTCGGCATCGGTAATCGCAGAAGTCCGATGGTCGCCGCCAAGCGCAGAGTGTGCCAACCGCCGCCCGAACCAAGTTTGCGAGTTTCCGCCATGGCCGCGCCGCTCATTGCCCCGTCAATCCTCTCCGCCGATTTTGCGCGGCTTGGCGAGGAGGTGCGGGCAATAACCATTGCGGGGGCTGACTGGATCCATATCGACGTCATGGACGGCCATTTCGTGCCCAATCTCACGATCGGCCCCAGCGTGGTCAAGGCGTTGCGCCCACACAGCGCCAAGCCGTTCGATGTGCACCTGATGGTATCGCCAGTGGATGTATACCTGGAAGCGTTTGCCGCCGCGGGGGCAGACATCATAACGGTCCACCCCGAAGCAGGACCGCATGTCCATCGCACAGTTCAGGCAATCCGCGCACTGGGCAAGAAAGCCGGTATTGCGCTCAACCCCGGCACGCCGGCCAAGACGCTCGACTACTTGATCGATGAAATTGATCTGGTCCTTGTGATGAGTGTGAACCCGGGATTTGGCGGGCAAAGCTTCATCACCAACCAGCTCCGCAAGATCGAAGCAGTGCGCAAGATGATCGAAAAGAGCGGCCGAGCCATTCATCTTGAAGTCGATGGCGGCATCGATGCTGTCACGGCGCGGCTTTGCACGGATGCGGGCGCCGATGCGCTGGTGGCCGGGACAGCCTCTTTCAAAGGCGGTCCCGAACAGTATGCTGCAAACATTGCCGCACTCAAGGGAACCGTCTGAGCCGATGTCCCGCAGCGCACATGGTTCACGCGAGAACCCGGGCAAGGGTCTACTCCTTGACCCGGTGGAAGGCGACTCCATCAAGCCGCAGACAATTCGCCAAGCCCTGCCGCTTGGGCCGGAGCCCGAGCCGCTGGCTATAGTGCCGGAGAGAACACGCAAGATTTCGGCTGCGGTTCCAGTGCCCGAGTCTGGACCTTCTGAAGACGATTCTGCTGAAACCACTCAGATCGAAGCGGGCCGTTCTCTCGCGCTGGCAGACTTTTCACCGCCGCAAGTCAGCGCAAGCGAACGGCTTATTCGGCTTGCCTATGGTCTGGGCCTGCCCGCTTCTGCGCTGAACCCCTTCCGCAAGCGCGCGCGGCCACGCCTCACCGCAACGGTCTCAAGCCCGCTTGTCGGCGATCCGGCATCAGGAACGGCATTGCGCGCAGGCCACTTCCTGCTCCACGGCGTCAAGCTTCCGATTGCCGACACGGAATTTTCGGGGCCTCGCCTTTCGCCGCCGTTTGAACGGCTGGTGCATGGCTTCGGCTGGTTAGGTGACCTTGCGAGCTGTGCGGCAAGGCCGCAGTGTGCGCCTGTTGCCGAACGGATTTTCGCCGCCTGGCTGGCTGCCAATCCCCGCCCCGGGGCGGGACCGGCGTGGCACGTCGGCAACACCGGCCACCGCCTGCTTTCCTGGTTGATCCACGCGCCCTTGCTGCTTTCAAGCCAGGACCGCAAGCTGCGCGGCAAGGTGCTCCTGACCTTCGAGGACACCGCTCGCTGGCTTGATCGGCATGTGGGTCGTGCCGAAGACAAGCTGTCCGAAGTTGCCGGTTGGGTCGCGATAACAGGCGCAGGACTGCTGCTTGCCGATGGCCGTGCCAGGCGCCTTTATGGCGAAAGCGGATTGATCCGCGCGCTCGGCGATCTTGTCGGCGATGATGGCGGGGTGCTGTCCCGCAGCCCGCTGGGCCAGATCGAAGCAATCGAACTGCTGATCCAGCTGCGGGCCTGCTATGCGGCCGTACGGGCGACACCGCCCTCGCA
>CANFIV010000290.1 GCA_947446935.1 Sphingomonadaceae bacterium
CGAAGTGCTCAGCGGCGATCTGAAGCCGGGCATGCTGGTCATCACCGGCAAGCTCGCCGCCAAGACCAGCTGATGAGTGATATGCCGCTTATCCGCCTGCGCGGCGTGACCAAGAGCTTTGGCGAAGGCGAGGCCCGCTTTCTCGCACTCAAGGGCGTGGATTTTGATATCGCGGCGGGCGAATTCGTCGCGGTGATGGGGCCCTCCGGCTCGGGCAAGTCGACCACGATGAACATTCTGGGCTGCCTTGATGTGCCGAGTGGCGGGCATTTCCTGTTCAAGGGCCGCGAGGTTGGCGACCTGACGCGCGACCAGCGTGCCTTGCTCCGGCGGCGCTATCTCGGCTTCGTGTTTCAGGGTTACAACCTCCTCGCACGCACCTCGGCAGTGGAAAATGTCGAACTGCCGCTGATCTATCGTGGCGATCTGCGGGAGGAACGCCGCAAGCTCGCCATGGCCGCACTCGAAAAGGTCGGGCTCACCGCTTGGGCCGATCACACCCCGTCCGAGCTTTCCGGCGGGCAGCAGCAGCGCGTCGCCATTGCCCGCGCCATTGTCACCAGCCCCGAACTGCTGCTGGCTGACGAGCCCACCGGCAACCTCGACACCGAGCGATCGATCGAGATCATGGAGCTTCTGGCTGAGCTCAATCGCACCGCCGGGATCACCGTGCTTATGGTCACCCATGAGCCCGAAATGGCCCAATATGCCCATCGCATCATCCATTTCCGCGACGGGCTGGTCGAGCGCACCGAACAGACTGACCGCCACCCCGCGCACGATTCCGGCGAGAAGGCCGCCTGATGCTCGGCACAACGTTCATTCTCGCCTTCCGCTCGATCACCCGCCACCTGATGCGCTCGTTCCTGACGACGCTCGGGATCATCATCGGCGTCGCGGCGGTTGTCACGATGGTCACGCTGGGTCAGGCAACCACGCAGGCAGTGCAGCAGCAGATCGCCAGCCTTGGCAACAACATCCTGCAGATTCGGCCAGGCCAAGGCTTCGGTCGCGGCGGCGGCGGACCGCAGCCGCCCAATTTCACAGAGCAGGACGTGACCGCGATCCGCGAACAGATCGGCGGCATTGTCGCAGTCGCCCCGCAGGCCACCAGCGCGACCACGGCAGTTTATGAAGGCTCCAACTGGTCGACCACTGTCACCGGCAGCACCAGCGACTATTTCCGCATTCAGCCCTGGCCGCTGGCCGAAGGGCGCAGCTTCGAGCCGGCTGAAGAAATCGGCGGCAAAGCGGTTTGCATTCTCGGCAATACGGTGCGCAAGAACCTTGCTGCCAACGGCTCGCTGCTGGGCAAGCGCGTGCGGCTCGGCGGGATATCCTGCACCGTGATCGGCACGCTCACCGCGCGCGGCCAGGCCGGGTTCGGCGGCGATCAGGACGATGTCGTGTTCATGCCGATCAAGCAAGTCCAGCGCCGGCTGACGGGCAACCGCGACATTCGCCTGATGATGGTTGGCGTCGATCCGAAATACGAAAGCGCGGCGGTGCAAAGCGCCATCACCATTCTGCTGCGCGAACGACGCAACATCGTCGGCGCCAAGCAGGACGATTTCAACATCTTCGATACCGCCCAGATCAGCGCCACGCTGACCGGAACGACCCGGCTGCTGACTTCCATCGTTGCAGCCGTCGCAGCGATCAGCCTCGTCGTCGGCGGGATCGGCATCATGAACATCATGCTGGTCTCGGTGACCGAACGGACGCGCGAGATCGGCATTCGCCTAGCCATTGGCGCGCTCGGCCATGAAGTGCTCACCCAGTTTCTGGTGGAAGCGATCGTCCTTTCCTGCCTGGGCGGGGTGATCGGAATCTTGCTGGCACAAGTGCTGGTGCTGATCATCGCGCCGCTCATGCAGGTGCCTGTGCTGTTTGTGCCACAGATCAACGTGATTGCGTTCCTGATCTCGGCCGCGATCGGCGTGATTTTCGGCTATTTCCCGGCCCGCCGCGCCGCAAGTCTCAATCCTATCGACGCATTGCGCTACGAATAACGCGCAAGCGCGCCCTTCCCCGATGCGCCTCTTCCCTGCACCATTTGCCAGCACCCTGACCTTCCGGGCATGCCTTTCGACTTGACGAAGTGAACGTTCCCAGTTAGGTGAACGTTCACAATCGGCGAACATTCGTTCAGAACGCCGGAATTTCAGGGGGAAGACTCGCAATGAAGGGATCGCGTAAGCCTGCCTATGGGCGCTTTATGCTGGGCGCATCGGCCGTCGCTCTCGGGTTCAGTGCACAGCAGGCCGTGGCTCAGGAAGCCGCGCCGCAGGCCGCTCCGGATGCAGCCGCACCAGACGCCATCGTCGTCACCGGCATCCGCGCCTCGCTCAAAAGTTCGCTGAACATCAAGCGCGCCGCTCAAGGCGTGGTCGATGCCATTTCGGCCGAAGACATCGGCAAGTTCCCCGATACCAACCTCGCCGAATCGGTCCAGCGCATCACCGGCGTGTCGATCGACCGCACCAACGGCGAAGGCACCTCGGTAACGGTTCGCGGCTTCGGTCCAAACTTCAACCTGGTGCTGCTTAACGGCCGCCAGATGGCTGTGTCCTCGATCGGCGACGGCAACGGCATTCCCGACACGCGCAGCTTCGATTTCGGCAACCTCGCTTCGGAAGCCATTGCCGGCGTGGAAGTCTACAAGTCGGGCCGCGCCACGCTTTCCACCGGCGGCATCGGTTCGGTGATCAACATCAAGACCGCCAAGCCGCTCGACCGGCCCGGCCTCCACGGCAGCGTCGGCGTCAAGGGCGTCTATGACACCTCGCGGTTTACGAGCAAGGCTGTCACGCCTGAAGTCTCGGGCATCATCAGCGACACCTTCGCCGACAACCGCATCGGCATCCTGCTCAGCGGTTCGTATCAGGACCGCAAGGGCAGCCAGGCTGGCTTCAACGCCGGCTGGCGCGAAGGCTACAAGGGCGACGAGAACAACTGGGGCTCGCTCCCGATGGACGCCAACGACTGGCGCGGCAACTTTGCCAAGACGCTCAACCGTCCGGGTCCGAACGATGTCTATCAGGTAACACAAAACGCCGGGTATGATTTCGCGACGTTCGAGCGCAAGCGCATCAACGGGCAGGCCGTGCTGCAGGTCAAGCCGACCGACACGCTCGTCGCCACCGTCGACTACACGTTCTCGCAGAACACCGTTGATTCGCACCAGAACAGCATCGGCGTGTGGTTCAACCACGGCGACACCAGCAGCAGCTGGACCGATGGCCCCGCCGCGGGCCCGAACTACTACAGCGAGAACTTCACCCCCGGCTCGGGCAAGGACCTTGCCATCACCGGCTCGGTAGCAGCCAACCGCTCGATCAACCGCGCCATCGGCGGCAATCTCAAGTGGGATGGCCCCGGCGGCCTGCGCCTCGAACTCGACGGCCATAACTCGACTGCAACCAGCAAGCCCACTTCGCCTTACGGCAGCGGCATCGCTGTCGGCAGCGCGATCTATGGCGTAACCTCGCAGACGATTGACTTCACGCACAAGATGCCGGTCATTTCGGTGACTATGGCCCCCGGTGCCGATATCACGGCAGCGAACATCCGCCCGGCCGGCAACGCCTTCC
>CANFIV010000291.1 GCA_947446935.1 Sphingomonadaceae bacterium
CCATACCTGCGAGAACAATGCGAGCGCCTGCTACGGCCTTTCCGCCAAGCTGCAGGGCTCGCAGGCCGAAGCTGTGCGCGTACCCGCCGCAGACGTGAACGCGGTGAAAATGCCCGAAGGCGTCAGCATGGAACAGGCGCTGATGATGACCGACGCGCTGTCCACCGCATGGTTCGGCGCGCGGCAGGCGGATATCCGCCCCGGTTCCTCGGTCGCGGTGATCGGCCTCGGCCCCATCGGCCTGATGGCGGTGGACAGCGCGTGGGTCATGGGCGCGCATGTGGTCTATGCGATCGATCCGGTGCCCGAACGCCGGGCCATGGCCGAAGTCGTCGGTGCCATCGCGCTCCATCCGGACGAAGCGCTCGAACGCATCAAGGCGGATACCAAGGGCCGCAAGCTCGATTGCATCATCGAAGTCGTTGGCAGCGACGCAACGGTCGATTTCGCGCTGCGGCTGGTTCGTCCGCGCGGCACCGTCTCGGTCATCGGCGTTCAGCAATCGCGCCGCTTCGCCTTCCCGCTCGAACGCGCCTTCGCCGCCGGGCTTACCTTCCGCATCGGCACCTGCTCGGTGCCCGAGGAGCTACCCGCGCTGTTCCCGCTCGTGCAGTCCGGCCGGCTGAAGCCCGAGCGCACGATCACCCACCGTATGCCACTGAGCGAAGGGGCTGAGGCCTACCGCCTGTTCGAAGCGCGGCAGGCTGGGACGCTTAAGATGGTGCTGGTGCCGGATTAGCCCGCCACCACCAGCTTAACCCCCGCATCCCGCACCATTGCCGCATGCTCCGGCGCGATCCCCGCGTCGGTCACCAGCACATCCACCTCGTCCAGCCCGCAGACAATCGTGCCAGACGACGAAACGAATTTCCCCGAATCCACCAGAAGGATCACTTCCTCGGCCCGGTCGATCAGGCGGCGTTCGGCGGCTACCAATACAACGTCCTGCTGCATCACCCCCTGCGGGCCCACCGCAGCCGCGCCCATGAACAGCTTGGGCGCATGGAAGCGCGGCATCGAGTCCTCGCCTGCCGCTGCCAGAATGATGTTCTGTTCGCGAAACACCGTGCCCGATGGCACCAGAATGCGCGTGCCTGGCTGCGGCAGAAGCGCGGTCACTATGTGGAGCGAATTGGTCAGCACTTGCAGGTTGAGGTTCGCGAGGTGCGGACACATCTGCAACGTTGTCGTGCCGCCGTCGATCATCACGCCTTCGCCCGGCTGGCACAGCGCCGCCGCCGCTGCGCCGATGGCGCGCTTTGCGGCAAGGTTCAGGGTGATCGACTGATCGAACGGCGTACCCGCCAGCTGCAGTGTTGGCTTTTGCGCGTCCGCTGCCTGCCGTGCCCCGCCGTGCACACGCACGATCTGCCCCGCCTCTTCCAGCCGCGCCAGATCGCGGCGGATCGTGGCCGGTGAGGCATCGAGTCGTGCTTCCAGTTCGCGGTAGGTCACGAACCCGGTGGCGCGCAGGGCCTCCTCGATCAGTCGTTCGCGTTCAGCCGCGTGCATGGTGGGTCCCATTGGTCATACCGCTGTTTGCCGCTCGGCCTCGAGTTGTTCAAGGCTTTTGCCTTCGTTGCGCGGTGCCCAGGTGAAACCGATCACGCCGCTCACCACAAGGAAGCCCGTCAGGATGATTGCCAGCGTGGTGAAACCCGTCGCTGTCAGCAGCGGCACGAAGAAGCTGAAAATGCCAAGGCTCACACGCACGATGGCAAAGCAAACCCCCTGCGCGGTCGAGCGCAGCATCGTCGGGAACATTTCCGCGCTCCACAGCTGAAAGAAGCTCTGCGCCCCGAACCCCCCGCCGAATTGAAGCAGGAAGACATAAAGCAGCGCGACCGGGATCGTCAGCGGGAACACCACCAGCAACCCCATGCCCACCACCTGGATCACCGCCGACAGTGCAAACAGGGTGCGCTGGTTCACCCGGTCGGCCAGTTGCATGAACACGAGCCCGATCGAGGCCATGCCAATCGCGAACGAAAGCGCCTGAATGCCCACCGCTTGCGCCTGCGTCGCTGCGCCCACCGTTCGCAGGATATAGGGGAAGAAGAACCCGTTGGTCCCCGCCCAAAGGTTCCAAAAGCCATACATGCCGACAAGGCCGAGGATCGAACCCAGATGCTTGCCGCGAAAAAGCGAGGAAATCGGCGGCCGCTTCTCGCCCGAGGCCTGCGCTTCAGTCCAACGCTGCGATTCCGCCATGCGCGAACGCAGGAAGGTGAGGCCGAGCGCGATAATCAGCAAATGCGCAAACACGATCCGCGTGCCGAGTTCGCCAAGGCTGGTCAGCGCAAGGCTCATCAGCAGCACCACCACCGGCCCGAGATACCACAGCACTTGCGCCATGCCCGAATGCCGCCCGCGCTTATCGTCTGGTGCCTGCTCTGCAATCAGCGACCATGAGGCGGGTATGTCCGCGCCCACGGCGAGACCGACAATCAGAAACCCCGCCACGATCATCCACGGCGCGACGGCAAACACCAACAGCGCCATGCCCGCCGCGTAGATCAGCATGTCCCACTGGTAGATCTTTTTCCGCCCCAGCCGGTCGCACAGAATGCCGCCGACCAACGCGCCGATCCCCGCACCTATGGCATTGGGGCCAAACGCTCCCAGCAGCCCGAGGAACCCCGGCGAGAGGTGATAATGCTCTTGCCAGAGCGCCAGCGCAACCGATCCCGAAACGATGGACCCGGCGTCGATATAGTTCGCCAGCCCCGCTAGGATCGTGTCGCGCCACGTGTTTGCGTTTGAGGATGGTGGGCTCAAGCATAGTCTCCCGCAAGATTGGTCCGGCTGATCTGGTCGATCCGGGTCACGCCCGTCAGCGCCATGGCGACGCGCATTTCCGCTTCGATCAGTCCCAGCATCTTGGTCACGCCCGCCTCGCCGCCCGCTGCCAGCGCAAAGGCCCACGCGCGGCCGAGCAGCACGCCCTTGGCGCCGAGCGCGAGCAGGCGCACCACATCTAGGCCTGAACGCACCCCGCCGTCGGCCAGCACGGTCAGCTTGTCCCCCACGGCATCGGCAATCGGCGGCAAGGCGCGTGCGGTGGAGAGCACCCCGTCGAGCTGCCGCCCGCCGTGGTTTGAAACGATCAGGCCGTCTGCGCCGAGGGCTGCGGCTTCCTTCGCATCCTCTGGATCGAGAATGCCCTTGATGATCAGCGGCCCGGTCCACTCACTGCGAATGAAATCGAGATCGCGCCATGTGATCGCGGAATCGAAATTCTCCCGCATCCAAGCGAAGAAATCATTCAGCCCGGTCTGCCCCTTGAGCGCCGGGGCAATATTGCCGAGGTGGTGCGGGCGGCCCATCACGCCCACATCCCAGGCCCAGCCCGGCCGCAGCGCCGCTTGCATGGCCCGCCAGGCGGAGCCCTTCAGCCCCGGCGCACCTGCAAGGCCGCTGCGCACATCGCGATACCGGCTACCGGGCACAGGCATGTCGACCGTGAACACCAGCGCCGAGCATTTGGCCGCCCCGGCCTGCGCCAGCAGCTCGCGCATGAAGCCCCGGTCGCGGATCATGTAGAGCTGGAACCAGAATGGGCGCGTCGCTGCCGCTGCCACTTCGTTCAAGGG
>CANFIV010000292.1 GCA_947446935.1 Sphingomonadaceae bacterium
CACAGCCGGTCGGAAAGCACCTGATGCAGCGGCTTGCCCTCGGCCCGGGTCACGATCCACGCGAGCACGTCGGTGTTTGGGGTGCGATAGACGAAGCCCTCACCGTGATGGCCCTTACCCGGCACCGTGGCGAGATAGTCCCACAAGTTGTGCGGGCCGGTATAGCTGGCTGGCCGGGGCGTGAGGCCGAGCGCGGCGCTGTAGGCGCCGATGCCAGAGTTGGGATCGGCATAATCTTCGGCAAAATCGAGCGCAGTGGTCATGTGCAGTACCTGGCCGATGGTGGCAGTGCCGAAGCCGCTGGTGGCGAGTTCGGGGATCACGCTGTCGACGCGGGCCGAAAGGTCGATCCGCCCTTCCCCGACCAACATCTGCACCAGCGTGCCGACGAAGCTCTTGGTGACGGAGAAAGCGATGTGGCGGGTTTGCGGGCCAGTGACGCCGAACCAGCGTTCATAGACCACCTCGCCCTTGTGGAGCACGAGGATGCCATCGGTGAAGGCCTCGGTCAGCGATTGCTCGAAGGTGATCTCGGCGTCCGCGCCGTTGGGTGTGAAGCGCACTTGGCCAAGATCAGGCCGCAGATTGCGCGGGAATGGGGTGCCGGTGCCGCTCGCCGCGACATTGGCCGTGGCGCAGAAGCTCCGCATGTTGGAATAGGCCCAGCGGATCATCGGGAAGCGCATGTGATCGGCGCGGGCGGCGAGTATCCGCTTTTCGGGCGGCGGCGGCGCGCCGACCATCCAGCCCATCGTCACCGGGTCGCTGGTCACGCCGTCTAGCTGCACGTCCGTCATTCACACTCTCCGCCTTGGTTTTCTGTGCAGAGAGGATGCCTCAGGAAAGGCGGGCGCGGAAGTCCTCCCACGAAAAACGCTTCACGCATTCCAGCGCATCGGATTCGCTATTCCACAGCCAGATCGAGGGGAGCGGCACGCCGTTGAAGGTCGTGGTCTTGACCATTGAATAGTGCGCCTGATCAAGGAACGCGAAGCGCGTGCCGGGCTGCGCAAGCCCGGGCTTGCGGTAATCGCCGATAACGTCTCCGGCGAGGCACGAAGGGCCGCCGAGGCGGACGGGGGCATCCCCTTCGCCGTCTTCGTATTCGTCGAGGGGCAGTTCGCCGAGCATGGCAGGGCGATAGGGTGCTTCGATCACATCGGGCATATGGCAGGTGGCGGAAATGTCGGTGACGGCGAGCTTCATGCCGTTGTCGAGCGTATCGAGAACGGTGCCGACGAGAATGCCGGCGTCGAGCGCGACGGCTTCGCCCGGTTCAAGGTAGATCTCGCATCCGGTTTCCAGCTTAACTGACTGAAGGAACGCGACAAGATCGTCGCGCTGGTAGTCCGCGCGGGTCACATGGTGGCCACCGCCGAAGTTGAGCCATTTAAGCTGGCCAAAGTATGGCGCGATATGCGGCTTGAGCGCGGCCCAGGTGCGTTCGAGCGGTTCGAAGTCCTGCTCGCACAGCGAATGAAAATGGAGCCCGCTAACGCCTTCGAGATGCTCGGGCGTGAGTTGATCGACCGGGAAGCCGAGGCGCGAATGCGGGGCGCAGGGATCATAGCGCGGCACTTCTCCTTCGGCATGCAACGGATTGATCCGAATGCCAATATCGAACTCGTCACCTGCCGCGCGTGCTGCCGCGATCTGGGGGGCGAAGCGGGCGTGCTGGCCGGGCGTATTGAAGATCACGTGATCGGACAGGCGAAGGATTTCGGGCAGGTCTTCGGCTTTGTAGGCCGCACAATAGGTAGCGACTTCGCCGGTATAGTGCTCGGCAGCAAGGCGCGCTTCCCAGAGGCCGGACGTGCAGACGCCATCGAGGTACTCACCGATGACCGGTGCCACGCGCCACATCGAGAACGCCTTCATGGCGGCAAGCACCTTGATCCCGGCACGGTCCCGGATATCCGCCAGCACCGCAAGGTTGGCGCGCAGTTTCGCCTCGTCCACAACGAATGCGGGACTATCGACGCGATTGAGGTCGAAGTGGGCAAAAGCACCCGGATCGCCGGCTCTGGTTTCCATCAATGCTCTCCTGATCCTCCTTTTGAAAAGGAGGTGGCAGTCCGCGGACTGATGGAGGGGTCATGTATGCGGCACCTGCCCCTCCACCACCTGCGGTGGTCCCCCTCCCCGTCCGGGGAGGAATTTCAGAACGCCAGCGGTCCCTCAAGTTCCTTCACCTGCCACGGCAGGCCGTGCTTGTTCAGCATGTCCATATAGGGATCGGGATCGAACTGTTCGATGTTGAACACGCCCGCACCGCTCCACACGCCCTGCACCAGCAGCGCCGCGCCGATCATGGCCGGGACGCCGGTGGTATAGCTGACGGCCTGGTTGCCGGTTTCGGCATAGGCGTCCTCGTGATCGCAAATGTTGTAGATGTAGAAGGTCTTTTCGGCACCGTCCTTAAGGCCCGTGGCGATATCGCCGATGTTGGTCTTGCCTTTGGTCGTGGGGCCGAGGCTGGCGGGTTCGGGCAGCACGGCCTTCAGGAACTGCAGCGGGATGATTTCCTGGCCGTTGTAGATCACCGGGTCGATGCGGGTCATGCCCACGTTCTGCAGCACGGTAAGGTGCGTGATATAGGCATCGCCGAAGGTCATCCAGAAACGGATGCGCTCGATTTCGGGCAAGTGATGCGCGAGGCTTTCGAGCTCTTCGTGATACATCAGGTACATGTTCTTGGGGCCGACCGCCTCGAAATCGAAGGTCTGGCGGATGGTGAGCGCCGGGGTTTCAATCCACTCGCCCTTTTCCCAGCGGCGCGCCGGAGCGGTCACTTCGCGGATGTTGATTTCCGGGTTGAAGTTGGTGGCAAAGTGCTGGCCGTGATCGCCGCCGTTGCAATCGAGAATGTCGAGCGTGCGGATCGTGTCCAGCTTGTGCTTTTTTAGCCAAGTGGCGAAAACCGAGGTTACGCCGGGATCGAAGCCCGAACCCAGCAGCGCGGTGAGCCCGGCAGCCTTGAAGCGCTCCTGATAGGCCCACTGCCAATGATATTCGAACTTGGCCTCGTCGATCGGTTCGTAATTCGCGGTGTCCATATAGTTGACCCCCGCAGCGAGACAGGCGTCCATGATGTGGAGGTCTTGATACGGCAGCGCGAGATTGACCACGAGCGCGGGCTTGAGCTCGTTGAGGAGCGCGGTGGTGGCCGCGACGTCATCGGCATCGAGCGCGTAAGTCGCAACATCGACGCCGGTGCGCGTTTTGACCGAGGCAGCAATCGCCTCGCACTTGGAGACTGTGCGGCTTGCCAGCGCGATTTCGGAGAAGATACCACTGTTCATCGCCATCTTGTGAACGGCAACCGATCCGACGCCGCCTGCGCCGATAACAAGGACTTTGGACATCTGGGAACTCCCGGGTCGGATAGGCGCTGCAGCCGCGCTGGCGCTTCGAAACCAGCGCCTTTAAGGTAAGCCCATGACAAACCCAAGTCCCCAAATCGCCCCTGCCCCTTCAGCCCATGCCCCGACGCACGAAGGCGTGTTGCGCGCCGCTGCCAAAGTGGCCGCGCTCCTGCCGCGGACACCTCTGCTGCCGCTGGAATTGCCGGACGGTGGCACCATCTGG
>CANFIV010000293.1 GCA_947446935.1 Sphingomonadaceae bacterium
CAATCTGGACACGGGCGTGCTCTATTACGATCCGGACGGGAACGGATCGCATGCCGCGATCGCTTTGGCATTGCTGAAGGGTGCGCCGCTGCTGGCTGCGGAGGATATCCTGCTGATTGCGTAGCAGGGCGATTCGAGCAGAACGCGCTCTTATTGCGTCGATTTCACCGTGATAGACTGGCGCAGGACACTGGCCTTGCCGCCCAGTGTCAGCACGACCGGGGCTTCCAGCCGGATTTTTAGCGTGGCCGCCTGCTGCGGATCGAGTTCCAGCCTGTATTCGCCGGCGGGCAGGCGTTCGAACAGGAAGAAGCCATCGGATTCGCTGCGCGTCCGGGCCGCGATGGTGCCATCGGCGCGCAGCAGGCGCAGTTGGAGGCGCGAGACCGCCCGCGTGCCGGATTCGGCACGGAAATAGGCGGTGCCTTCGATATCGCTGAGCGTGACGATCGCAAAATCGCTGACATGGATGCGGCCGGGGCGCGGCACGATCTCGATCCCCGGGCGTGCGGGTGCGATCGCGATATCGGGCATGGAATCCGCATCGACCCGGATCGAGGCGCGGTTGCCGTCGCCGAGATTGCCGATCAGCGCGCGGCCTGCCTTGTCGCTGTGGCTTTCTTCGGTGCCCGAAAGGAATGTCACATCGGGGACCGGGGCCTCGCCCGGATCTAGGCGGCCATTGCTGTTGGCATCGGCAAAGGCGCGCAGCGCCACGACACCGCCACTGGTGAGGCCGGGACGGGCCATGAACATGCGCCCGTCGAGCGGATTGCGACCGAAGCTGAAGCCAACGCGCAGCGCCAGCGAGAAATTGCGCGTCGGGAACCCATAACTGCCATCGAAGGCCAGGTTCACCGGGCCGATCCGCCGCACCGCCGAAAGGCCCAAGGTGGTCTGATGATCGGTCAGTGTGTGGGTTACGGCGGCGCGCACCATGGTGCTCTCGCCAAAGCGACGATCCGCCTCGAGCGTGGCGGACTGCAGTTCGGCGTGCGGCGCAAGGCCATAGCCGAGGCTGGCGCGGTAGCGCGTGCGAGAGCCGGTGAGCGTGGCGAGATCGAACGTGCCGAGCAGCCGGTGGCTCGCTGGCGAACCGGGGGCGGAGAGCGCGCTGTAATCGAAGGTGTTCGACACCAGCACGCTGCCCAGCGGCAGGGAGGCGCGCAGCGCTGCGTCGGTCTGGTGGCGGCCATCGGCGAATTCGATGCGGCGCACCTGGCTGGTCAGAGGCATTGCGCGCGCGGCTGGGCCCGATCCGAAATGCAGCGTGGTGTTGAGATTGAGCTCGCTGGCGCGGCGGAGCGGATCGGCGGTGAAGGCGCGGACTTCATCGCTCGCGCCGCCGCCGTATTCGGCGTGGTTCAACGTATAGGCCATACCGAGCAACTTGCCGCCCATGCCAAGCTCGATCGTATGTCCGCCTCGGTCTTGCACCCCGAGATCGAGCCGCAGCGCGGTGGCGCCGATGGCGCTGCGCAGGCCCGTCGTGGCCAGCCAGTGCTGGCGGCCGGCGGTCTCCCAAAACCCCGCGCCGAGCGTGGCGGTCAGATCGCGCGAAAGGCCGTAGGCGAGTTGCGCCGTGGCGCGCCACGCGCCGTAGTCGGCCGCCGGGCTGAATTGCGGCCCGCGGACCGCAAGCAGGTTCACATCTTTTTGCGCCGCACCCACGCTGTAGACGAATTGCCCCGGGGAGAGGCGGCCATCGCCGACGCTGATCCGGCGCACCACCTCGCGGCGCTGGCCCTGCGGGCCATAGAACACGAGGCGGAACACATTGAGCCCGAAATCGACAGGTACCTGCAGGAAGGCATATTGCCCGTTCACCGGCGTACGGGTCGATCCGATCAGCGTGTTGTTGCGATAGAGTTCGACCTCATAACCATCGGCAAGATCGCCGCGCAGATCGACCGAATCGAAAATCGAGGCCTGTTCGAGCGGGGCATTGGTGACAAAAGCGCCGCGCCCGCTGATGCCGCGCAGGCCGATTGGCAGGGCACCCGTCGAGACATCGCCAAGCTGAAATTCGGTAGCTTTCAGCGGCCCAAGCAAATCGGCATCGGGGTCGCGTCGGCCCAGTTCGAACCGTGCGGCGGTCAGGCCATCGCGCGAGGAGACGCTGGCGTAGGCGCGGGCGGTCATGAAGGCGAGATCACCTGCGAGCCTCAGATCGCCTTCTACTCGCGTGCCGAGATCGTCATCGGTCAGCGCGCGCAGTTCGACCTCGCCCAGCGGCGTGGAGAGGGCGCGCCATGGCGTTGGTTCGCGCGCGAAACGCTGGCCCGGATCGCGCCCGCCGCTTTGCCCGGCCCGACTGCCGAGCCGTTCGCGGCTGGCCTCGCGCGCCATGCGCTCCTCGAACGGGAAGGGCTCGCGGGTTTTGACTGCGATAGTCTGGGCGCGCAGATCGACCTTGAGGTCGAGCGGGAACAGATCGCTGAAACGCTCGGCGCGTAGATAGAGCTCACCCTCATAGGCGACAGCATCTCCGCGCCCGAGCGGCACTGCGCGTCCCGCCACCATGAGGGTGCCGTCGCGCAGGTTGAGCGTGATGGTGCGCTTCTCGTCAAGGAACCAGCCGCTGGCATAGTGGCCATCATCGCTGACCGAGATCGCCAGATCGAAAAAGCGCGTGAGCGCGCCAAGCGGTAGATAGACTCCCTGGCGCAGACCATAGGCGACCACTGTGTCGCTCATTTCGCCTTGCGGAGTCTCGATCTGGAGAATCAGCTCGTCATCCTCGCTGATCACCGGCGCTGGCCCTTGCGCGCCAAGCCCGGGTGCCGCGCTGCCGTTGGCCGCAATCGGCGCTGTGAGCGCGGTCTTTGCGGGCTGCGCCGCGGCGGCGGTGAAGGCCTGCGGTTTGACGGGGGGCAGGCCGAAGGCAGGCTCGGGCAGTTCGGCGTGCGATCCGGCAAAGCTGCGCGAGGCGATGCGGCGGGGAGCAGGATCGGACGGGAGGCTTCCCGGAGCTATGGTGGGTGTGGGTGTGGTGCGGGCCGCCAGCGCGGTTTTGGGTGCTGGCGGGACCGCGACAGTCGGTGCCGGCGCAGGCGCGGTCTTGCCGGGCGCGGTTTGGGCAAGGTGAGGGGCACTGGCGGCCGATGGAAGGCCGCCAAAGGCCGGTTTTGGCAGCGTATCAGCGAGGCTCGCCGGAGCCGGCTCAACTGACGCATGGGCGGGGGAGGCGGCGGCGAGCACAGATGCTTCTGGTGGTTGCGGAGAACCGCCCGGCGACCCAGAAACGGTGGGTGCGGGAGGCCCCGGCGGTTCGGCGCGCGGGCTTTGCCGAGGCGTGGGGCTTGCGGGCGCGTCGGCTGCGGCCATCTCGGCCAGCGCCGGAGCGGCAGGCGTTGGAACCGAGGCCGCCGCTTCCGCTGTCGATGCCGTTGCCACGGGCATTGTTGCTGCGGGGGTGGGTGCCTCTGTAGTGGCGGCCGGGGAATTGGGCAGACTTTGCGCCAGTTTCTGGACAGGCGGCTCGGGTGCCGTGGCCAGAACCGGCGCGGGTATGCTGGCCGAGCCTTCCGGCAGGGTCGGCATGGCAGCCGCCGGAGTTGCAAGCGGCGAAGGCGTCGGGTCGATAG
>CANFIV010000294.1 GCA_947446935.1 Sphingomonadaceae bacterium
TGAGAGCGACCCGACCTATCGGCTCTATTCCGAGGCGGACCAGAGCCTCCTGTCACGCATGCGTGTGCGCCAACAAACCTACGACGATGTGCGCGCGGACATGGCCGTGATGGTAGATATGCTCGGGAGGGAGCGGGTCCTGTTTGTGACCCATGTCAACGCCGTCACGCCGGACGGAAGCGTCATCGCCTCACGCGACAAATTGATCCGCTGGGTCAAACGTGCGGCGGAGGATCTGGGCGTCGAATGCTTCGATCCGACTGATCTCATGAATGCCTTCGGTCAGACCCGTGCGCTCGAGCGGGATGGCCTAGATCTGACCCATTTCACCAATCCCTTCTGCGATCGCTGGTGCGCAACGGTCCAGCGCGACTACGTGCTGAAGAGCGTTACCGACTGGGCCATCGACGCGGAGTACTCCGGGCAGCTCGATGCGGCGATCCTTTCCGAAAGCATAGCGGCTGCGCTCGCGCACGATGATTTCTTCGACGGCACGCGCCAGCTGTTTGCCGCGATCAAGGCGCATCCCGAAAATGTGGCGCTCCGATTGCTGCACGGACAGGTTCTCGCGCGCATCGGCGATTACGACAGCGCGCGCCGCGTGCTCTCGCCCTTTGTCGCCGCACCGGAAATGACTGCAGAACTGCGGCAGGCACTGATGCGCGCCCTGCTCGAAACCGGCGATCCGGCCGAAGCGCTCGCGCTGGCTAACCAGATGCTCACCGACGAATACGAGAACGTCGAGATCTATGAGATTGCGGGGCAGGCTGCGGACCGGCTTGGGCTGGCGGCCGATGCACTGCGCTATCGTAAGCTGGCGTTCCGGCTCGACCCGGCCAACCATGCTGCTGCCATTTCCGTGCTGGAGCGCCTGCGTACCGCCGGCGAGAGCGAGCTTCAGGCCAACTGGCTGCGTGAGGTGCTCGATCAGTTGGAAGCCAGCGGTGTTGCCACATCAGCCCGCGCGCTCGCGGAGTGGGCTGTTTCGCGACAAGAGAACGAGGCGCTCGGCAGGGCCCTCGTCGTGCTGGCCCGCAGCGATATGGTCCTGCTTCCAGCACTTATTGAGGAAATCGTGCGGTCCGGCATGGAGCGCGTCCTTGTATCAATCACGGCCACGATCATGACCATGCCCAATCTGACCGACAAGGTTCAGCGCGCCTTGCAGCAGCTTGCATCGGGCTGGGGTCTGGAAGCCGAACGACTCAAGGCGGCTGGCGAAGCTTCGCAGGCGCTTGTCTATGCCAAGGCCTGCGTTGCAGCTCTGCCCGGCAACGGCCACGCGCTCCGTACACGCAGAGCGATTGCGGCCGATTTGCTGACCCGCGTACGCGCTGCACCCGATGATTCTGCGGTCGTTGCACTGTGCGAGGAGGCGGGCGATTCCGTGTTCGAGCTCGCGACTGTGGCGCAGGCTTTTGCACGCGCGCTAGTCAACTTGGACCGTCTCGCCGATGCACAGGCCGTGGCGGCACGGCTTCTGGCGGGCGCACCTGCTGCGATCGATGCACGCGCCAATCTGGCCCACATCGCCGGTCTGAACGGTGATTTCCTAACCGCGCTACAACTCTATACCGGCCTTGCCGCTGAAACAGTCGAGATCGCGTCGAACTATCAGGTTCGCATCGAACGGTTTCTGGCCGCCGCCGGCGCGCGCGGCGTCCGCCAGATCCGGACGCTGCTGGCAGAGCGGCGCAATGCCGAGGCTATTGCCATCTGGCAGTTGCTCAGCCAGCGGGAAGGACTGGCGGAGGCCATGGCGACCGAGGCTTTGCGCATGCGTAGTATCCTGCGTAGTCAGCTCCGGCAGCTGGATGACGAGGATGATGAGCACGGCCATGCCGAGAGGTCACTCGCCATTCTCGATCACATGCTTTTTCTTGCGCCGGAGGATGCAAACGTTCTGCGCCGGGCCGCAATTGCGGCGATGAAGCAACAGGAATTTAAAAAGGCGGTCGAATATTGGCAAAGGCTTGATACTGCCACGCCGGGGTTGCATGAAGTCTCCGTGTATATGGAGCGGTGCGCGGTTCGTGCGCGCCGGCAGGCGCGCCATCGTACAGCTTCCCATGCCGAACCGTTGCTGGCAGCCTGATCGTTAGGCGGGCTGTTCATGATGAAGGGATCAAAGATGGCCTACAGGGGCACGCGCGAAGACCTGGAGCCATCCCGCACGCTTTCTGATGAAGCCGAGGTGCCTTTCACCGCGATCAGTGGTGCCCGCGTTCTCTCGGCCCGATTAAAGGCTCCGTCGGCGCTGCCCGCCAATGCCGATGCGCTGTCTGCCGATGATGAACTGGCGATTGCAGTGGTCGTCGCTGAACCTCCAAGTCCCACCGATGCGGTCCAAGCGCGCCTCGCGGCGGCCTTGGCCCTGATCGAGCAGCGCGATTTTGCAGGTGCTGCCGCGCTGCTCGACGTTGGCGCGCTCAATCCGAACGCCTCGCTCAACACGAAGATCGAATGGGCTGAACTGCTGGCCCGTGCCAACCAGCCAGAGCAGTCAGATGCTCTTTTCGAAGCCCTCCTAACAAGCCACGGCTCCTCGCGCAGGCTTCGCTTCATTTATGCTCGCCGCTTGCATCCGCGAGGCCTGCTGGGCCGGGCCGTGCAGCTGCTGCGCGCCGGTGCCTCTTTTCCCGAAGGCAGTGCGCAGCGCGCCTATGTTGATCGCCTGTGCCGCGTACACGACATGTTCGAGGCGGAGGAGGGGCGCAGCCTCTCACCCGACGAGGATTGCCGCATTCTCGCAATGAAGTACGCCATCCTCGCGTTCCGCGACCGGCCGCTCGAGCCCTTCTTGGCTGACCGGATCGGCCGTATCTCGCTCATCACCGGCGGCCTTGGCCCGGGCGGCGCCGAGCGTCAGCTTTCGCGCACCGCGATCGAGCTTGAAATGGCGCGCCTGCGCGACGGCGGGGTGGGCGGTATCGCCATTGATCGTCCGGTGGAGGTGCTGGTCCGTTCACATAGCGCCAAGGGCCAGCGCGATTTCTTCCTCGCCGAGCTTCAGGCGGCCAATGTCGATGTACGCCAGATCGACGCCATGCCGGTGGCCACCACCGCATCGCTCGGCATCACCGATCCCGATCTTGCCGGGCTGATCGACTACCTGCCGATTAAAGTGAACTTTGGCGTCCGCAGGCTGATCGAGCATTTCCGCGAGACCAAGCCCGAGGTCGTTTCGCTCTGGCAGGATGGCGCCTGCCTGTTCGGCTGCTTGGCCGCGATCATGGCCGGGGTTCCACGCGTCCAACTGGTGATCCGGGGGCTCCCGCCCATCATCCGCCGCCACATGCTCCTGCCGGAACACGAGATCATGTACCGCGCGATGGCGCAGGTGCCAGGTGTGGAATTCATCAGCAATTCGAAAGGGGCGGCCAAGGCCTATTCCGAATGGCTCGATATTCCGCTTGAGCGCTTCAAGATCGTCTACAACGGCGTGCCCAAGATGACCTGCGATTCCACGCCCGATGCTGAGGCCAAGTGGCAGGAGTTTCTCCAGCGTACCGAAGATGGCGAAGAGATTATCGGCGGTGTGTTCCGATTCGATACCGACAAGCGCCCCA
>CANFIV010000295.1 GCA_947446935.1 Sphingomonadaceae bacterium
AGCAGCGCCGCCGCACGTTTGAGCGCTTCCTCGCGGCCCACCAGCCAGGCGCGCGCGCCCTCGCCGGTCAGCGCCTCGATACGCCGAACGCCGGACGACACCGCGCCTTCGCTCACCACGCGCAGCAAGCCGATATCGCCCAGCGCGCGCACATGGGTGCCGCCGCACAGCTCAACCGAATAGGGCACATCGCTCCCAGTACCCATGCTCAGCACACGCACTTCATCGCCATACTTCTCGCCGAACAGCGCCATCGCGCCAGCGGCAATCGCGTCCTCTGGCGTCATCAGCCGCGTGGTGACCGGCGCATTGGCTCTGATCTCAGTGTTCACCTCGGCCTCGATCGCCGCAATGTCTTCTGCCGTCAGCGCAGTCGGCTGGGCAAAGTCGAAGCGCAGCCGGTCGGCCGAAACCATCGAACCCTTCTGCGTGACGTGCGCGCCAAGCCGGTTGCGCAGCGCCTGGTGCAAAAGGTGCGTCGCCGAATGGTTTGCCCGTGTGGCATCACGCCGCGCTACATCGATCGCGAGTTGGACGGGATCGCCCACCTTGACCGTGCCAGTCTCGACCAAACCGAGATGCGCATGGAGCCGCCCGAGCGGTTTCGCCGTATCGCTCACCGCGATGCGCAGCCCCTCGTTGGTGCTGATCGTGCCGGCATCGCCCATCTGGCCGCCGCTTTCGCCGTAAAACGGCGTCTGGTTGGTCAACACGGTCACCGCCTCGCCCGCATGGGCTTCGGAGACTTCCTTGCCATCACGAACCAGCGCAACCACCACGCCCTCACCGATGTTGGCAGTATACCCGGTGAACTCGGTAGCGCCCTCGCGCTCGGCAATATCGAACCACACTTCGCTGTCGGCGGTCTGGCCAGAGCCCTTCCACGCCGCCCGCGCCGCCGCCTTCTGCTGCGCCATCGCGGCTTCGAACCCCGCGCGATCCACGCTGATGCCGCGGGCCCGCAGCGCATCTTCGGTCAGGTCATAGGGGAAGCCGAACGTGTCATAGAGCTTAAACGCGGTTTCGCCGGGCAGGCTGTCGCCCGTACCCAGATCGCCAGCCTCCTCATCGAGCAGGCGCAGCCCGTTCGCCAGCGTACGACGGAACTGTACTTCCTCGCGCAGCAGCGTCTCCTCTACGAGCGGCTGCGCGCGGCCAAGCTCCGGGAACGCCTGACCCATCTCGGTGACCAGCGAACCCACCAACCGGTGCATCAGGGGCTCTTTCGCGCCGAGCAAGTGCGCGTGGCGCATCGCGCGCCGCATGATCCGGCGCAGCACATAGCCGCGCCCTTCGTTGGAAGGCAGCACGCCGTCTGCCAGCAAAAAGCTGGAGGAGCGCAAATGGTCTGCGATCACCCGGTGGCTGGCGCGGCTCTCACCTTCCGCCTTCGTGCCCGTCAGGCTTTCGGAGGCGGCGATCAGCGCGCGGAACGTGTCGGTGTCATAGTTGTCGTGCTCGCCCTGCATGACGGCGGCAATGCGTTCGAGCCCCATGCCGGTGTCGATGCTCGGGCTCGGCAGGTTCGTACGGCTGCCATCGGCGGCCTGCTCGAACTGCATGAACACAAGGTTCCAGATCTCGATGAAACGGTCACCGTCCTCGTCCGGTGAGCCCGGAGGCCCACCGAAGATATGCGCGCCGTGGTCGTAGAAGATTTCCGAACACGGCCCACACGGACCCGTGTCCCCCATCGACCAGAAGTTGTCCGAAGTGGGGATGCGGATGATGCGGTCTTCGGAAAGGCCCGCGATCTTGCGCCACAGATCGAACGCCTCGTCGTCGGTGTGGTAGACGGTGACGAGCAACTTGTCCTTGGGCAGACCCCATTCGCGGGTCAGCAAGGTCCAGGCATGCGTGATTGCCTGTTCCTTGAAATAGTCCCCGAACGAGAAGTTGCCGAGCATCTCGAAGAAGGTGTGATGCCGGGCCGTGTAGCCGACATTGTCGAGATCGTTGTGCTTGCCGCCTGCCCGCACGCACTTCTGTGAGGAGGTCGCGCGCTTGGTGGCGCGGGTCTCCAGCCCGGTGAAGACGTTCTTGAACGGGACCATGCCCGCATTGGTGAACATCAGGGTCGGATCGTTATACGGCACCAGCGGCGCGGATGGCACAATATCGTGCCCGGCCGCGCCGAAGTAGTCGAGGAAGGATCGGCGGATTTCGTTCGTCGAGGTCATAAACAGCCGATTAGGCGAGCGCTCGGCGTGTAACAAGCACGTTTCAGCCAATCCGCCGTGCTTGTCCCCATTCGCTGCGGGATCAGGAGTTGTCTGCGGTTGCAGTCACCAGCCACGCCGCCGCCGGAAAGCAGACCCGTCCGCCGACATGGCGCGATTGCACGAGTTCGAGGAGGCCGCGCTCGAATGCTGCTCGGGCCTGATCCGGCAAAGTGCGGATGGCTGCCGCAGCGGGCCCGATTCGGCTGAAAAACGAAAGCGCATCCACCACCGGGTTGGTGCCCGAACCCACGACATAGGCAAAATCGAGCGACTCAAACTGAATGTCGCGCCATCCTTTGAGGCACGTACGTACGTGGTCCGGATCGGCAAAGGCGAAGGGCCCTGGCGCGAACGTTGCGGGTGCGGATGGGGTCGAAGACGGCAGCAGCCGCGCAATCTCGGCCGCCCACGCGTTCTCTGCCGCCCCACGGAAACACGAAAACACCATCCGGGCTCCGGGCGCGGCAATCTCGGAAAAATGATTGAAAGCCGCTGGTGGGTTGTCGAAAAACATGACGCCGTGGCGCGAGACGAATAGCTCGACCGGCCCGGCATTGCTTTGCCAGACCGACGCGTCAGCTACCTCGAGCGTAAGAGAGGGTACACTCTCGGCCCGTCCCCGCGCAGCCTTGATCAGATCTTCGGAGATATCGATGCCGGTCACGTTCGCGGCTGGGCGTGCCTTCGCCACAGCAATCGATAGCTCTCCAGCCCCGCAACCGATATCAACGATCCGCGTACCCGGTTCCGCCTCGATCGCGCGCAGCAGGTGCGGCGTAAGCGCGGCGAAGCTGCGGTCAGTCCGCTCCCACTCCGCCGCCCAGTTCTGGCCAACCCGGCCCTGCCACTCTTGCGCGCCTGTCATGCTACCTAGGCTAGGCGCAGCCCGCGTGCCCGACAAGCCCTATCGCAGCCTGCCTTACATAGAGAAGTAAGGGCCACCCTTCGCGCGCGCCGTCTGCCAGGCAGGGCGCGCATGGACGGCCGCAACGAAGGCGGCGAGCTTGGGGTACTTCTCGCCCATGCCCTGCATGATCGCAACTTCGGCAGGAAAGCTCAGCATGACGTCCGCTCCGGTCCAGCCATCGCCGATGAAGTGGCCAGACGGACGTAGGATCGTATCGAGATAGCCGAAGAAAGCACCGAGCTGGTCGTCGATCCGAGGGCGGAGAGGCGCCCCCGCCTCGCCAAGGCTCGACACGTAAAGATTGAGCAGGATCGGCGTCATCGCCGAACCTTCGGCAAAATGCATAAGCTCGAGATGGCGCAGGGCATCATCGGTACCGGCCGCAGGCAACCAGGCACCTGCTCCGAAATTCTCGCACAGATACTGCACGAT
>CANFIV010000296.1 GCA_947446935.1 Sphingomonadaceae bacterium
AGTTATGACAAATGAAGAGCCGTATTTTTCCTTTGCAAAATCGCTGATCCAACGGAACAATTCTGCCATCTGATCTTTAAGCCAGGCCTCGCTGTTAGAAGTCTTACCAACCCAACCTCCCCAGCCGGTCATGACATCCATCATGACGCCGTCGAAGCCTTGTGATGCGACATGGTCAATCTTCTTGGCAATTTGATCACGCCAAGAGTCTGTCCAATATTTTGCCCGATAGTTATGCCAATCCTCATTGTAAACTGATCTATCTACATAATCTGGCAGATTTTTGACGTCATCATCAATCTTGTTATCGCCATTTTTATCCCAATTTTTATCAAATGACCAATCCCACCCTCCCAAGGCCGTGAATTCTGAAGCAATTATATACGAAACTACAACTTTGTCTTCGCGGTCGGGAAAAACTGCTGTCGTCGGAGACCAGTAAGCACTGGTTCGGAGAAAATTGACCGGCAAATCAGCCTGCGTCTCCCAAGCCGTATAGCCTTCAAAGTGGCTGGTCACATGATGGATCATATCAATCGTGTTTTTGGCGGTGCGAGACATATCGTCAAACACCATGATATCGCCAAAAGGGACGATTACATCAGTAGCGATTCCAATGACCCTGATGCCTGTTGCGGTGGTGTTGAGGCTGAAGTCTACTCGCGAGCCAGAAAATGTGTGTGAAGTGCTCATTGCTTCATAGTCCCCATCTTGCCTCAACTGAAATTTCTCAGTTGGTCTGCGCTGGAAGTCGACGTCGATAACCGCGCTGCGTTAGGGCTCAGTCGCTGTCAGAAATCGTCTCGATTTCAGGCGTGGTTTTTGAGCAAATCGGCGTTAGCCTCAAGGGGCTTTTAGCTCCACCGTGGAGCTATTAAACGCCTAAAAATGGAGGCTTTTTAAATTCTTGAAGTTCTCTTGCAGTTGTCCGTGCGGCTATAGGCTGCGGCGAAGAGACTCACCCCGCAAACCACCCCCACACCAACCTTCCCGTGAGCGCGAGGCTGGCTGTCACCAGCAGCGGGCGGATGAGCCGCGCGCCGTAGCGGGTGGCGAGGCGGGTGCCGATCATGGCACCGGCCATCGAACCAGCCCCCATGCACAGGCCGAGCAGCCAGAGCACTTGTCCGCCAAACGCAAAGACGAGCAGGCTGGCGACATTGCTGCTGAGATTGAGCAGTTTGGTGAGGCCTGTCGCGCGGGTGAGGCCGAGGCCGCGCAGGGCGACCAGCGTCGCGGCGAAGAACTGGCCGGTGCCCGGGCCGAAGAAGCCATCGTAGAAGCCGATCCCGCTCGAAATAGGCAGGTATCCGCGCTCGGTGAGGCGGGGGTGGCTTGGTGCATCCTCCATGCGCGGAGAGAGCAGCGTGTAGAGCGCCGCGCCCATCAGCAGCAGCGGAACAACCAGGCGCAGAACATGGGCATCGAAGCGCTGGATGACGAGCGCACCCGCCGCCGCCCCGACAAAGGCCGCCGCCACGGCAGGAAGGCTGGCGCGCAGCGAGAACAGCCCGGCGCGGTGATAGCGCCAGGTGGCCACGCTGGCGCCGCAGGAGGATTGCAGCTTGTTGGTGCCGAGAACGAGAGGCACCGGCAATCCGGTGAAGATCAGGGCGGGCATCATCAAAAGCCCGCCGCCGCCCGCTATCGCATCGATACAGCCTGTGATCACCGCAAGGCCTGTGAGCGCGGGGTAGAGCCAGGGGGCAAGCAGAAAAGCGTCGTGCATTTGCGCCCCATGGCGTTTGTGCGTAAGGCGCACAACCTTGCCGCTTGTTGAAATGTTCGATGACCCGCTTCTCCTTCACCGTCCACGCCACCGAGGGCCGCGCCCGCACCGGAGAGATCCGGATGCGCCGTGGCACGATCCGCACACCTGCGTTCATGCCTGTCGGCACTGCGGGCACGGTCAAGGCGATGAAGGTGGAAGATGTGGCGGCCACCGGCGCGGATATCATCCTCGGCAACACCTACCATCTCATGCTGCGCCCTGGCGCGGAACGGATGGCGCGGCTGGGCGGGCTCCACACATTCATGCGCTGGGGCAAGCCGATACTGACCGACAGCGGCGGCTATCAGGTGATGAGCCTTTCGGACCTGCGCAAGATCACCGAGGAAGGCGTGACCTTTGCCAGCCACCTCGACGGATCGCGCCATATGCTGAGCCCGGAGCGTTCGATGGAGATTCAGCGATTGCTGGGTTCGGACATCGTGATGGCTTTCGACGAATGCCCGCGCGCCGATAGCCCGCGCGAGGTGATCGCCAAAAGCATGGCGATGTCGATGCGCTGGGCCAAGCGCAGCCGCGATGCCTTCGATGCGGGCGGCGAGCATGCGGAAGGCGCAGCGCTGTTCGGTATCCAGCAGGGCGGGCTCGATGAACGCCTGCGCGCCGAGAGTGCCTCCGAACTCACCGGGATCGGCTTCGACGGCTATGCCATCGGCGGACTTGCGGTAGGCGAGGGGCAGGAGGCGATGTTCGCCACGCTGGATTTCGCGCCCGGCCAACTGCCTGCAAACGCCCCGCGCTATTTGATGGGGGTGGGCAAGCCCGACGATCTTGTCGGCGCGGTGGAGCGCGGGGTCGATATGTTCGATTGCGTGTTGCCCACCCGCTCGGGCCGCAACGGGCAGGGGTTTACGTGGGCTGGGCCGGTGAACTTGCGCAACGCGCGGCATGCAGAAGACAGCGGGCCGCTGGATCCGGACTGCGCCTGCCCGGTCTGCGCAAAGTACAGCCGGGCCTATCTGCACCACTTGCACCGCTCGGGCGAAATGCTTGGCGCGATGCTGCTGACCGAGCACAATCTGTCGTTCTATCAGCAACTGATGGCGGGCATGCGCGCCGCGATTGCGGAGGGGCGGTTTGCCGCGTTCGCGGCAGCGTTCCGCGCGCGGTATGGGGCCAAGGGGTAGGCGCGCCGCAATCCAGGCTGGGTTGATAAGGCTTTGTACAAAAACCGGCGGGGCTTCAGTATCGCTTATGCGGGCAGGCCGTTCATCGTAGAGCGTGGGCAGCAAGCCAACAAAAAAGGCGGAGGTTGCCCCCCGCCTTCTTGTATTTGGTAAGCCCGAGGGCCCGGATCAGCGCGAGTAGAACTCGACGACCAGGTTCGGTTCCATCTTCACCGGGTAGGGCACTTCGTCGAGCGTCGGAACGCGGACGAAGGTGGCCTTGTCGGCTTCGGCGACGACGTAATCGGGAACGTCACGCTCGGCCAGCGACTGGGCTTCGGCGATCAGTGCCATTTCCTTGGCCTTGGGGCCCAGGGTCAGGATATCGCCCGGACGCACGCGGCGGCTGGCGATGTTGCACTTCACGCCGTTGACGCGGATGTGGCCGTGGCTGACGATCTGGCGGGCCGAGAAGATCGTGGGCGCGAACTTGGCGCGGTACACAATCATGTCGAGGCGCTGTTCGAGCAGGCCGATGAGGTTCTGGCCGGTGTCGCCCTTCATGCTCGCCGCTTCCTGATAGGTGCGCTTGAACTGCTTTTCGGTGACGTCGCCATAATAGCCGCGCAGCTTCTGCTTGGCGCGCAGCTGGATGCCGAAATCGG
>CANFIV010000297.1 GCA_947446935.1 Sphingomonadaceae bacterium
CCCGGCCTGCTGAATGCCGAGGGCGCGCGCTGGCACTACCTTGATACCGCCGCCACGGCGCAGAAGCCGCAAGTGGTGATCGACGCCATGGCGCGCGCGATGGGCGCGGATTATGCGACGGTGCACCGGGGGGTCTACACCCGTTCGGCCGAGATGACGCTGGCCTATGAAGCGGCGCGGCGGACCGTGGCGGCGCTGATCGGTGGGGCGGAGCACGAACTGGTGTTCACGCGCGGAGCAACAGAGGCGATCAATCTGGTCGCGCAGTCGTGGGGTATCGCCAACCTCAAGCCCGGTGACCGCGTGCTGCTCTCGCAGCTGGAGCACCATTCGAATATCGTGCCCTGGCAGCTGATCCGCGCGCGGACCGGGCTTGAAATCGATGTCTGCCCGCTGACCGAGGACGGCCGGATCGATCTCGATGCGGCGGAGCGAATGCTGACTCCGGCGCACAAGCTGGTGGCCTTCGCGCATGTCTCCAACGTGCTCGGCTCTGTGCTTGATGCGCCGCGCGCGGTCGCGCTGGCGCATGGCGTAGGTGCGAGAATCTTGCTCGATGGGTGCCAGTCGGTGGCGCGTCTGCCGGTGGATGTGAATGCGCTGGGCTGCGATTTCTACGTGTTCTCAGGCCATAAGCTCTACGGCCCGACCGGGATCGGGGCGCTTTGGGCGCGGGCAGAGATTCTGGAGGCCATGCCGCCGTGGCAAGGCGGCGGCTCGATGATTGACCGCGTGACCTTTGCCGAAACGACCTGGGCCCCCGCGCCGCAACGGTTCGAGGCCGGGACACCCGCGATTGTCGAGGCGATCGCTTTCGGCGCGTCGGCGGACTTTGTGGCGGCGCAGGGCCTCGCTACGATCCATGCGCACGAGGCGGGGCTGGTGGCCAAGGCGCGCGAGGCGCTCGGCCGGATCAATTCGGTGCGCCTGTTTGGCCCGGCGGAGAGCGCCGGGATCGTCAGTTTCGCGCTGGAAGGCGTGCATCCTCACGATCTCGGAACGATCCTCGATGAGGAAAACGTCGCCATCCGCGCCGGGCACCATTGCGCCCAGCCTTTGATGGAATACCTCGGCGTGCCCGCCACCGCGCGCGCCAGCTTCGGTATTTATAGCGATGACAGCGATATTGCCGCGCTCGTGCGCGGCATCGAACGGACAATCAGGATTTTCGGGTGAGGATCTTCGGATGAGTGCAGAAGAACGCAAGTTCGCAGTTGAGGAAGTCGAGGCGGTCGAGGCACCAAAGCGTGCTTTCGTGGAGCAGGCCGTGGAAGAAACGGCGGCGGAGAAGCTTGGACGCAAGCGCGACTATCTCGACGGGTTCCTGGCGGCGCAGCCTGCCGAAGCCGCCCCCGGTGAACCCGGCGGGGATATTTACGAGGCGGTGGTGAGCGCGCTGCGCGAGATCTTTGATCCGGAAATCCCAGTCAATATCTACGATCTGGGCCTGATTTACGGTGTCGATGTGAGCCCTGAGGGCTCGGTTGTGGTGAGCATGACGCTGACCACGCCGCATTGTCCGGTGGCCGAATCGATGCCCGCCGAAGTCGAGCTGCGCGTTGAGGCGGTGCCCGGGGTCCGCGATGCAGAGGTCAATCTGGTCTGGGATCCGCCATGGGACCCCCAGAAAATGAGCGATGACGCCAAGCTCGAGTTGGGAATGCTCTAGGCCCTACCATGTGTGATATCTCGGCCCCATATAGGTGATACCATGACCACCGAAACAACCACTCGCCCGAAGGCCCGTCCCCGCCCTGCTGCAGTTATCCTCACGCCCTCGGCGGAGGCGCGTGTCGCCAAGCTTATGGAGTCGGCACCCGAAGGTGCGATCGGGGTGAAGCTTTCGACTCCGCGCCGCGGCTGCTCGGGGTTGGCCTATTCGGTCGACTATGTGGACGCGGTCAATCCGATGGACGAGCGGATCGAGACGCCGGGCGGCTCGTTCTTCATCGATAGCGGCTCGGTGCTCTATCTGATCGGCAGCACGATGGATTGGCAGGAAGACGACTTCACCGCCGGCTTCGTGTTCCAGAACCCCAACGCCAAGGGCAGCTGCGGCTGCGGCGAGAGCTTTACGATTTAGGAGCGCGGGGCTTTTACCCTGTTCCCAGCGCCTTAGAGCCTGCGCAGACGGATCTGCGCCGGGTCGTTGAGCAATGTGTCTACTTGCGCAGAGCCTAGCGGCCGGGTGAACTCCAGGCCAAGGCGTGCACGGTCGGACCAGCGGATGATCGCTCTCGTCACGAGCGAGCCGAAGTCGATCTCGACAAACTGGCCGTTGCTACCATCGGTGAGATCGTTGCTTTCGATCTGGCACCCGTAGCGCGAGATATCGAAGATGCGCTGGATGCGGCCGGCTTGCAGATCGCCCGTGCGCTGACGCTGGACGCGGCGGTAATCCACCTCGTTGTCCTGCGATGGCATTCTGGTCAGAACCTGCATACATTTCCCCACTGAGTTGCCAGCCATATGCTGCGCAGCGGGTAAACGATTTTTGTGCTTTCAATGCCTAACGGCGCGTGAAGGGCGTTTTTCAGGTCGCTTCGGCGAGAAAGGCAATCAATGCTTGTTCGAGGGGGTCGGTCTGGTGGTCGACCGCGATACGGCCATCGAGCCATTGCTGCTCGGGTGAGCTGACGGCGGCGGCTGTGCGGGATTCGGCTTCGATATCGCGCGCGGGGGCTTCGCCGCCCGAGCGGATGTCCTGCGCGGCGGCGCTGATGTCGCTGCGGCTCACCCGGGTCATGCGGCTGAAGAACCTGCCGAGGCTGCTCCCAAGGCCGCTAGAGGTATCGTTCATGAAGGTTTCGAGCTGGGCCGCGCGTTCGCGCGTCAGGTTTCGGGCATTGTTCCAGCCCTGCAGATAATTACCCACGCCCTGCACGAACAGCCTTTCCCATTCGGGGGCGTTGGTCGCGCCGAGCGTCGCGTCCTTGATGCGGAAGAGCATTTCGGCCTCGACTTGGCTGACAGCCGCCGGGCGGTCGCCGCCGGCGGCGAATATCATGCGGCGCAGCAGTTTGCACTCGGCCGAGGTGATCGCGCAGGCATCGAGTGCGCCGCCATCGCGGGTCGGGCCTTCGCCGGAAACCACCGCGCGTTCGATCTGCCCGAGGGCATAGGTCTTGAACGATTCGGGTGCGCCCTGTGCCTTTTCCAGCACCCGCACCATGAGTTCGAGCTCGGTCATCGAATCGAGCTGCCCATCGCGGTCGAGTTGGGCCAAGAGCCAGTCAGAGGTTTCCTGCGCGATATAGCCCTTGGGCTCGGTGCCGTTCAGGACATAATCGCCCACGGCTTCAACGAGGAAATCGGCCCAATCGCGGCTCTTATCCGAAACGAGGTCGTTGATCGCAAGGATCGCCTCGGCTTCATCGGTGCCGATCACCCCGTCGGGCCAGGCCACCCGGCGCAGCGCCAGCACTTCGTCGGTCGAAATCGAGCCGTCGGCAGCGGCCTGCTTGGCCAAATCGGGAAAATTCATCGTCATCGACAGGTCCATCCGCTCCACTTGCGGCGGACACCTATGGACCAACAGGGTTTACTTGAGGTTACC